>JACRIK010000018.1 GCA_016235865.1 Planctomycetota bacterium
GGGGGGGGCGGGGTTTGGGGGTGGGGGGGATAGGGTCTGTTGTTGTAACGTCCTAATTTTTAAGGGGATATAATATGAGTCAAATTGAATTTAATGCCAGAATCATCGCTCCATATTTTGCAGAGATTCCACCGGAGATTGATGAAAAATGGTGTAGCAAATCCAAAAAAGCGGCTCCCAAGGCATACAAGAGTATCAAAAAGGCCATCAAAACCAAGAAGGATTTTGACGAGAAGATAGGCAATCCCACCAAGAAGACGATTGCTTCTTTTATTGACCCGAAATTTGTTTCCCGGACCGGACATACCTACGGGAATATAATGGATGATGTCCGGCAGAGCATGAAGAGCGCAGGAAAAGAGTATCTCCGGGGCGTAAAGGATGGTTTTGAGACCGGTCGATATGAAGAGTCCGTGGAACTCAGCCGGAAGAGATATGCCCAAAAGTGGTGCGAATATCTCGGGCCGCTCAAGGGCTATAAGGCCGGCAATATTTTGGGGCTAGCAACTATGGCCATAATGGCCCTGGCCGGTGATAATGACCTGGTTAATTATCTCAGGGCGCGCGGTGTCAACGTTCAAGGTCAACCGTTGGTTATAACCACCCCGGAGCGGATTAACGAGTTTAAGAATATTTTAACCAAACGGATTGTCGGTTGGGGCAGCGAAATAATCAAACTGGGTTGTGAAGCGCAGGATATCAAACGACTCAGTGAGAAGTTAAACCAATTAGTCAACGACTATCGCCGTCCTGAGATTGCGCCTTTCACTTCAGGCGGGCCTTCTCATATTGATTTTATAATAGCGCAAATCACCGACTCCACCCAACCAGGAGGAATGTGGAAATCACTGGGATTGGATATTCAAGTAACAATGGAATAATAAATTCAGATAATCTGAGAAATCTGTGCAATCTGTGGTTTATTTTTTTCCCAGCGTTTCTGCCATGACCCCGCTAAAGCGGGATAACTCGCAGTAAATCATTCTTCAAACTGCGAGTAACCTGCCTTAACGGCACATTATGTTTCCGAGCGGATTAACCTGCCCCCGATGTTCGCTCCGCTCATCGGGATAAGAGACAGTATGTCACTGGGTGACTACTGTCTCTAACAGAATTTTGTTAATTCTTCTTGACCACGCACATAAATAATGCTATATTATTATATAATAGTTTAACCGAACCTTTGGTCGCACCGGCTGATTTGGGTAGATGTTTTATATGCGGAGTAAACTTTTTATCGGTTAGGGGTATAATAGCGTATATGCAAAAAATCAGGTCTTTACTATATATAATACTTTTTCTGGCGGCGGCGTGGTTGAGCGGATGTTCGGCGCCGAAACTGACCGACGCCCTGGCCACCGACCAGGAAAATATCCAGCGCATCAAGGCGATGAATCTCCTGGAGCATTCCGTGGTCCTGGCCCCGATCGAGTCGCTCATCGCCAGGCAGAAGGTTACCAATGAAGAGACCGAACAACTGGTGGAGATTGACACCAAAGAGCTGTCCGCTAAATTGGTCGAGACCTTCCGGGCCAATAATGTTTTTAAGAAGATGGAAAAGATGGCGCCTAAGGACAATCGCGCCCAGCCCGTCGGAGATGGGCTGGTTCAGCCCCCAGCGGGGGCTGGACACGGTTCCCAGAAGGCGTTGATAAAAGAGGCCCGGGCCAAGAAGGCCACGCTCCTGATGAGGGTGACGCTGGAAAAGGCGCGGGTCTATTCGCTGGGCAATAATGATTCGGCCCTGGGCAATACGGCCATGTGGCTGACCCTGGGGATTCCGTCGCTCTGGGGCGCGGATATCAATTACGGCGTGGAGATTACGGCCCGGGTGTCATTCCTGGACGTGGCCTCGTCACCGGATTTCGCCACGGTGTTGCATTCATTCGAATATGTTTTCAAGGAAGAGGGCGGCCTGAGCTATCTGGAGCGTTCCGGCAGCCTGGCGGTCCTGGCTATTCCGCCCCAATATTGCCCGGATGACCTGGATAAGGTCAGTGAGACCGTCCTGCCTTTAGCCCAGGAACAGTTCCTGCTGAAATTAGCCGAGCAGACCAAGAAAGAACTCGGTCCCAAATAAGTTGATAAGCAGATAAGGATAAAAGGTTGATAAAGACTTATTTCTTATCAACTTATAAACTTGTCAACAAAAGTTTGAGACCCAGCAAAGACATTTATGAATCCGGACGTATTGTCGATTGAGGGCAGGGCGGCAGGCCGAACCCGGGCCCCCGGCAAGGGCAGGAATAACGTCTGGTATATCGTTTACCAGAGCCGGGTGATGCAGCAGGTGATGGACATGGCCGATAAGGTCGCCCAGTCCGACTCGCCGGTGATGATTCTGGGCGAGACCGGGACGGGCAAGGAGCTGATTGCCCGGTACATCCACCTGAACAGCCGGCGCAAGCGATATGAGTTCCTGGACGTTAATTGCGCCAGTATTTCGCAGTCGCTCCTGGAGAACGAGCTTTTCGGGCACGAGAAGGGCAGTTTCACCGGCGCCGATGAGCAGCGTCGGGGATTATTCGAACTGGCCCACCGGGGCACGCTGTTCATGGATGAAATCGGCGAGATGTCCGTGACCACGCAGTCCAACCTGCTCCGGGTCCTGGAGACCGGGGCCTTCCGCCGGATCGGCGGTGAAACCACGCTCAAGACGGACGTCCGGCTCATCACCGCCACCAATAAGGACCTGGAGAGCCGCATCGCGGAAAAGACGTTTCGGGACGATTTGTATTACCGCCTGAATACGATAGTTATTACCCTGCCGCCTTTGAGGAAGCGCAAGGATGATATCTGGTTCCTGGCCGAGCATTTCCTGTCGGTGAGCAACAAGCAGCAAGGGCTAAAGAAGCATTTTGCGCCCGACGTGCAGCCGATATTCGAAAGATACCACTGGTCCGGCAACGTGCGCGAGCTGAAAAACACCGTGGAGCGGATGGTCCTGTTGAGCGAAGAGGACGAGATCAAACTCTCCGATATGTTCCCGGACAAGCTTTTCATGCAGGCCAAAACGGGCGAGTCGTCCCTGCTTCCGCTGGAAGAGGTGGAAAAGCGGTATGTCCTCAAGGTCCTTTCGTATACCAGGGGCAACCGGCGGGAGGCGGCCGGACTCCTAAAAATAAGCGAGCCGACCCTCTACCGCAAAATTAAGGAGTATAATATTAAGACCGAGAACGAAGGTAAACCCCGGTAGGAATGCCATTTTTACGGATAAATAACCCAGGTAGGGCGTCTATCAAAATTTAATAGGCGTCTATCAAAGTGATAGATAATTATTGATTGATAATTAACTGCCGGGCGGGGCATAATAAAATTGACGGCTTAAAACCATTGTAATACCTAATATGCGGGGCAGGCAGCCGGAATTATAATTTATTATTGCATTTTGGCACGATATTTGCTATAATAAGTATATTAATAGAGGGGTATTTTATCCCCAGAACCAAATCTAAAACAAGGAGTTCTATTATGCGACAGAATGGATTGAAGATTTTCGGGGTGGATTTGAGACGGTGGCATTTATATTTTATTGTTCCATTGGTGTGTCTGATGATAGCCGGTTGCGCGGCCGGGTTGTTGCTGGTCGGCACGGCCATGAGCGGTTCGTCCGGCGGAGGCACCAGTTCCGGTTCGTCGGCCCAGAGGCGGGTGACGGGCCTGGTTTTTTCCCAGGGGTCTGAGAATGTGATAGCGCCGTTGGGCGGCGCTTCGGTCATGGCCGAATGGGGCTCGACCCGGAGCATTTTAGGGGCTTTCACCAAGGCCGTGACCATGAGCGCCTCGACCACGACCAACTCGGACGGCTCTTACGAACTGGACGGGATTGACGACGGCGCGAACGTGGTGATTACCATCGAGAAGGACGGGCATACCACCCAGATTCATAACGTCAATACGGCGGGAAGCAGTCCCAGCATCAAAGGGACGCTGGCCCCCAAGAACCAGAACAAGAAGACCGTTTTTTCGTCCACGGATAATGATATCAATACGGATGAAGACGTGAACGAAAAAGGCGAACCAATCGCCCGGTGCCACGTGGTGATTAGCGCGGGCGCCGTAACCGGCGATACCGAGGTGGAATTGACCCCGTATTATTCGCTGGATAACCTGCCCCAGCCGCTGCCGGCCGGGTATATCGGGCTGGCCGGGGCTGATTTCAGCGCCGCATCAACCGTTGTTTTTGCCACAAACAAGGATGTCAAACCCTATCTGGTCCTGCCGTCAACCGTGCGCGCCTCGGAATTGAACGTGATAAATATCAAACTGATGGAGTTGATAGAGGTCAGCGGCGTCAAGCAATGGTTGGTATCCAAGAATGCCATTAACCAGGACCGGGCCTGTGAATATTACACATCAGGTCCTTATGAGGGAATGTTGGGCCCGGATGACGGCGTGATTGATGATAACCAGGCGAAACTTAAAGGCATCCGGCCGTTCTGTTTCGTTTATTCGACCACCCAGTTGGCCACGATTAACGGCACGGTGAAGAACACCACCGGCACGGCGATTGCCGGGGCCATGGTCTTCGGCGGCGGTTCGTCGGATACCACTAATTCGTTAGGCAAATATTCCCTGAACAATGTAATAGCCCTGAGCGCCAGTTCGGACACCCTGATAATGGTTAATGCCATAGCGCCGAATTATCAGCTGGCCTCGGCCGTGGCGTCTGTCCGGGCCAACAGCACCACCAATAATGTCAATATCACGCTGGAGACCCTGGAAGAGGTGGCCATATTAGGCGGCTCGGTCAAGGATGCATCTACTATTTCACCTATCGCCGGGGCCAAGGTGGTCTGCACCAGCCAGCCGTATATCGCGGCTTTTACCTATGATAACCGGGGCACCACGACCGACTTGATGGATGACACGCTGTCGGTCACGCCGCCGGCCAATCTCCGTAATTATCGCTGGAATCTGACATCGCCCAGCGGCGTAAGATACCAGTCAGCATCCCAGATTAATAACTGGGTTATTTTGAGCAATCTTTTCTCCGAATCCGGGTTTGATTCCCTGGGTTCATACCGGGTGGACCTGGGTATTACCCTGTCTGACGACCGGGTGGTTACGGCCACCGGCGGATTCATGTTAAAGATAGTATCTTTGAGCGTTATTATTACGGATATCAGGTTGCCGGTTTCGATGGACCCGTCGATTACCATGGAGGCATACAGCAATACGGTGGGTAATTACCGAATGATCGGGGTGCCGACCGGCGTGGAATTAAAACTCCAGGCCAGCAAGACCGGCTATCAGTCATCAGGCATCCGGACCATATCAGCCCTGACCAAAGGAGCGACAGCCGTGGAGAATTTCACACTGAATGCCGGGTCAGCCGCGGTGGCATCCATTTGGATAACGCCGGCGCCTTCGGTGAGCTTGCAGACCGGCCAGACCGTGCTGTTTTCCGGGGTGGCTAAGGATGACGCGGATAATACTATTTCGCCCACGCCGGTTTTTACCTGGATTTCGTCAAACCCGGCGATTGCCTCGATTAACAGCTCCTCCGGCCTGGCCAGCGCCCTGGGTTCGGGCTCGGTGACCATCGAGGCCTCGACCGGCGCCGTGACCAGCAATGCCGTGACGGTGACTGTGGGCGGCGTGCCGGCCGCGCCCAGCGATTTTACGGCCGTGGCCGCTTCATCCTCGCAAATCGATTTGGCCTGGCAGGATAACTCGGCCAACGAAGACGACTTTAGAATAGAGCGTTCCACCAACGGGATTACCTATGCGCTGATTTCCACCCAATATCCGGATGTGGAATCATATAGTGATACCGGATTATCATCCAGTACTCAGTATTACTACCGGGTTTATTCACGTAATGTCAATGGCGATTCAGCCAAGGCCAGCGCCTCGGCTACCACCCCGGGCACTCCGGTGCCGAACGGGCCTTCAGCACTGATAGTGACGCCGGTAGATGCCAATACCATCGATTTGGAATGGACCGACAATTCTAATAATGAAACATTATTCCAGATACGCCGTTCGCCGGACGGGGACACATATAACGTTATCGCAACGGTCGGCGCTAATACAACCAGTTATCAGAATATCGGGTTGACGCCCAATTCAAACTATTATTACCGGGTCTATGCCCGCAATGATTCTGGTAATTCCACGACCTATGCCTCAGGTGACACCTGGACGCCGGATACCATACCGACAGCGCCGAGCGGCCTGGTTGCCTCAAACACTTCGTCCTCGCAGATAAATCTGACCTGGACCGACGCGTCAAATAATGAAAGCGGGTTTAAGATAGAACGTTCGCCCAACGGCGTGGATACCTGGACCGAGATTTATACCACCACAATCAATGCGACTTCTTATCCGAATACCGGGCTGGTTTATAACACCACCTATTATTACCGCATCCGGGCATACAACACGGCCGGAGATTCTAATTACAGCAATATTGCGTTTGCCACAACCAGCCAGCAGGCGCCTGATGCGCCGACCGGGGCGACCATCACGGTCCTGTCCGACACCTCTATCAAAATTGACTGGACCGATGCCTCAGATAATGAAGATAGCTTCAAGGTCCAGATATCCACGGACGGAACAACCTACACGCTCAAGACCACGACCGCGGCTAATGCCACGGTATTTACCGATACCGGCCTGACGGCTTTGACGACCTATTGGTATCGGGTTTATGCGTATAACACGGCCGGCAGTTCCGGCTATTCCAACGTGGTTTCGGATACGACCAATGCGCCGCCCATACCTGATGACCCGACTAATCTGGTTACTACCACAGTTACTTCTTCATCTATCGGACTGCAATGGACTGATAATTCCAATAATGAGACCGGTTTTAAGCTGGACCGTTCTCCGGACGGCGTGAGCAACTGGGTGACCTTGACCACCACCGCCGGAAATGTTATCGCTTTTTCCGATACGGCGCTGACGCCAGCCACTACGTTCTACTATCGGGTCTATGCCTATAATTTGGGCGGTGATTCCGGTTATGCTTCCGTGACAGCGGCCACATTCGCCGTACCGGATAACCTGGCTTTTTCGGTTCAGCCCGTTAACACGGCAGCCGGTGCGACCTTTCCTGCGGTCCAGGTGACTGTCAGAGACGCGTCTAATAATCCATTAGCATTAGATGGCATACCCATTACGTTTACTATTAATAAAGGCACGTTAAACGGCACCTTAAGCAAGAATACCGTAGCCGGAGTGGCTACTTTCAGCGATTTGAATATGACTTTAGCCGATACCGGTTATGCCATTACGGCTTCTTCAGGCGGGCTGACCCCGGCCGCCTCTAACGCATTTAACATTACATTTGCGGCGGCTAATAACTTAACCTGGGTAACCAGTCCCGCCAATTCCGTGGCGGGATCAACCATGGCTGCGTTTACGGTCCGGGTCAGGGACGCCTATGCCAACAATGTCCAGGGCACGACCGTATCAGTGACTACCACTAATTCTGCGCTGGCGGTTTATCAAGGCGGCACAGCGGTGGCGGATTATGCCACAGCCGGCAGCGGCGCCGATGGCCTGGCGACATTCTCCACCATTAGTATGACTGCGGCCGGGACCGGATATGTATTCCGGGCATCAAGCGGCGCTCTGGCTACGGTTGACTCCGGCGCATTTAATATCACGCCGGACGCGGCGGATAATCTGGCTTTTGTGCAGCAACCAACCACTACATCGGCCGGCGCCACCATGTCACCGGTGACGGTCCGGGTTAAAGACGTATATGATAACCTTATTTCCGGCCAGGCGGTTTCTATCACCACCACGGACGGCACGTTGATAAATGGCACGCTCACCCAGAACAGTGATATAAATGGTATCGCCACCTTTACGCCATTGAGCATGACCGCACCCGGCACCGGATATGTTTTGAGCGCGACTTCCGGTGCGTTAGTGGTTACTTCAGATGCATTTAACATTTCAGGAGCGGCGGCAAATTTGGCCTTTGTCCAGCAGCCGGCTAATACAATGGCCGGAGCTACGATGTCCTCAATTACGGTTTTAGTAAGGGATCAGTTTAACGATCCGCAACCAGGCATAACAATTTCCTTGACCACCACCAACGGTACGCTTATAAATGGAACGCTTTCTAAGGATAGCGATATCAATGGCGTTGCCACCTTTGATGATTTAAGTATTACTTTGGCGGCCAATAACTATGCCTTGAGCGCCTCGGCTCTGACCTACACCGTTGCCGCCATAGTTTCCACTTCATTTAATATCACACCGGCCTCGGCTAATAGTTTAACCTTTTTCACGCAACCGGCGAATACCGTGGCCGGAGTAACTATGTCCATAGTTCGAGTTCGGGTTTGGGACCAGTATGCCAATGTGGTTCCATCCGTGGCCGTATCGCTGACTACCACCACCCAGTTGAATGGCACCGCAACGATTACCAGCAACGCTATCGGAATAGCCGCATTTAATGATTTATATATAACCACCACCGGGACATATCAATTATCAGCCCGGGCCGGCGCCGTTGGCCCGACCAGCTCAAATAATTTTGATATTACGCCGGGCGCGGTAATGACCGTGGCGGTTTCCGGAGATACTCCGATTACCTCCGGTATAGAATCCTCATCGTATACTGCGGTATCCAGGGATGCTTATAATAATAATGTTTCGGATACTTACGCCTGGACAAAGGCCAACGGCACAGGTACAGCCACTCTCAGCGTAGATAAGCTGACCGGCGTCCTGTCCGGGACCGTCACCATCACGGCCACCTCTGATGCTGCGCCGGCTAAATCCGGCGGAAAAACAGTCACCGTAAATCCGGGAGCGCCCAGTAGTCTGACCTTCGTCCAACAGCCGACTACGGCCACTGTGAGCGTGGCCATCACTCCGGCCATTACAGTCCGGGTTAAGGATGTCAATAACAATCTTTTATCAGGCGTTTCTGTTTCCGTCACCACCACAGGTGGCACGGCTTTAAGCGGTACGCTTACCCGGAGCAGTGATTCCGGCGGTATTGCGACCTTTAATGATTTAAGCATCGCGTCCGAAGGCAATTATTCCTTATACGCCACCACGGGCCTGATTACCACGACCTCAGCTTCATTTAATATTATGCCGACCCTGCCCAACGTACCGTCCGGTCTGACGGCCACGGCGATTTCGCCTACCGCCATAACCATTACCTGGACAGATACATCAAATAATGAGAGCGGGTTCAAGATAGAGCGTTTCATCTCAGGCAGTTATCAGGAGATTGCCACCACTACGGCTAATACAGCGGTTTATACCAATAACGGCTTGTCAGGTAACACGCTTTACTATTATAAAGTCCGGGCCTACAATGTGACCGGCAACTCCGATTACAGCAATGTGGCTTCAGCCCAGACTCCGATTGCGCCGCCAACGGCGCCGAGCGGACTGATTACCACCTCGGTCACGGCTTCGGTCATATCATTGCAGTGGAACGACAACTCCTCCAATGAGGATAATTTTAAATTGGAAAGGTCTGATGACAACGGAGCCACGTATACGGTTACTTATACTATTTCCGCCAATACCACGGTTTATACCAATACCGGTCTGTCTGAAAACACCACCTACTGGTACCGGGTGTTAGCCATTAACGGTGGCGGCAGTTCGGGTTATTCCAATGCCAAGAGCGCCACCACGTTGTTGCCTTTGCCGACCGCGCCGAGCACCATGACCGCTACCGCGGCCTCGTCATCGCAAATCAATCTGGCCTGGCAGGATAACTCGTCTAACGAGACCGGATTCAAGGTAGAGCGCTCGCCTAACGGTTCGACCGGCTGGGGTGTGATTCTGACCCCGACCGCCAACAGCACGTCCATATCCAATACCGGTCTGTCGGCATCAACCACGTATTATTACCGGATTTTGGCCTATAATGCCACGGGGAACTCAGGTTATTCCAATAACGCCTCGGCCACCACCTTTGAGGTGCCGCCGGTGACGCCGACCAACCTGACCATATCCGCAACCGCCTATAATTCCGTGGTCCTGACCTGGACCGATACGGCCAATAATGAGACCGGATTTAAATTAGAACGTAAACCCGGAGGAGGTTCATATAGCCAGATTGCCACGCCTACGGCCAATGCCACGGCTTACACGGACAACAGCGTATCGCCGAATACCACCTATTATTATAAAATCCGGGCCTATAACACTGCCGGTAATTCCGGCTACAGCAACGAGGCATCAACCACCACGCCGCTGCCGCCGATACCTAATGCGCCGACCGGATTGGTTACAAATACGATAACCTCGGTATCTATCGGGATGCAGTGGACGGATAATTCCACTACCGAGGATGGGTTCAAGGTAGAACGCGCTTCAGCCCCGGGCGGGCCGTGGTTCTATCTGGACCAGGTTTCAACCAATATTACGGCATATAACAACACCGGTTTGGGTTCAGGCCTGACCTACTATTATCGGGTCTATGCATATAACACCGGCGGCAGTTCCGGTTATTCCAATGTGATATCAGGCACCACGCCGATTATCGCGCCCAATGCGCCGACCGGGTTGGTTACCACCACGGTAACTTCATCAGCCATCGGACTGCAGTGGACGGATAATTCCCTGGATGAGAATTCATTCAAGGTTGAACGCTCAATTAAAATGATGAACTGGGTGGCCGGCTCGCCGAGTACCGTGCCTGAAGCCAGGGTATATTTTGCCATGGCGTATGATTCGGTCCGCAAGAAGACCGTGCTTTTCGGAGGGCAAAACAGCATCGGTAATCCTATTAATGATACCTGGGAATGGGACGGGACAAACTGGACCCAGCGCACGCCGGTTTCATCGCCTTCGGCAAGGATGTCTCATATGATGGTATATGATTCGTTCCGGCAGAAGACGGTCTTATTCGGAGGTCTAAACGGCCCCACCCTTAATGATACCTGGGAATGGGACGGGACGAACTGGACCCAGCGCTCACCCGGGACCAGCCCATCAACCCGGCGTAATTCAGGCATGGCCTATGATTCGGTCCGTCAGAAGACGGTTCTGTTCGGAGGTTTTACCGATGGCGGGCCTAACAACGAGACCTGGGAATGGAATGGAACGACCTGGACCCAGAGTTCGCCTGCTTCATATCCTTCTATGAGGTATCTTCATACGATGTGTTATGATTCGGTCAGCCAGAAGACGGTTCTGTTCGGCGGTATTACCGGGGGGTATGATGACCAAACTTGGGAATGGGATGGGACGACCTGGACCCAGCGCTGGCCGGGTTCGTCACCATCAGCACGATTTGCTCATACGATGGTGTATGATTCGGCCCGTAACCAGACGGTTCTGTTCGGAGGTTATGACAGTTATGGACCTAACAGCGAGACCTGGGAATGGGATGGGGCATCGGGGATTTGGACTCCGGTTTACGGTGGCGTACCAACAGCGCGATATTCTCATGCGATGGCATATGATTCCGGCCGGCAAAAGGCAGTTATGTTCGGAGGAAATACCGGCGTTTACATGAACGATACCTGGGAATGGTCTGAATGGGAGGCGATTGCCGAGGTGGGCGCCAATGTTACCACGTTGAGTAATTCCCCATTGCCGGCCAGCACGACATATTGGTATCGGGTCTATGCTTATAACACGGCCGGGCCGTCCGGAATGTCCAATGTCATATCAGCCACCACCCTGCCGCCCCCGCCTCCGGCGGGGCCGACCGGTTTGATTGCCTCGGCGCAGGCCATTGATAAGATACAGTTGAACTGGAACGACAATTCCGGCGATGAAGACGGTTTCAGGATTTACCGTTCCACCAACGGAATTACTTACAGCCAAATTGTTACGCTGACGCTTAACACGACCGTGTACCAGGATATGCCGGTATCGTCCTCGGTAGTTTACTATTACCGGGTCACGGCGTACAGTGCATACAGTGGTTACGGAGATTCTTCTGCGGCTGAGACAACCGGATTTATTTCTACCCAGCCGGATGCGATGATCAGATTGAGCAGTGAAAGTGATGCGTTGTATACGTCTAATAATGTTTATGAATCCACTCCGGTGTCCCAGACCAAGGGGCAGACCGCGGAAAGTTACAAGCTGGTATCCTACTATATCAGGGTGCAGAATGACGGTAATCTTTCCGATTCATTCAAGATAACCGGCTCCGGCAGTTCCGGGAATTGGACCGTGACATATTATGACGTGACTTACGGCGAAGCGGGGCCTAATATTACTTTTGATATGACCTGGATTTTTGGACCCGGATACGTGCCTTCTATAGCCGCCGGAGGTTATATCACCATCCGGATGGAGGTCAGCCAGTCATACGCCCAAACCGGTTCGTATTATGATGCGGTGGTCAGGGTTGCTTCCCAGAGCGACCCGGCTAGGGTAGATACGGTCAAGGCTAGGACCGAGGCCATTCCAGCTTATTACAGCATCTCAGGCAGCGTCAGTTACACCGGGACCAAGACCGGCCGGATTTACCTGGGATTGAATTGGTTCAGCTACGGCGGTGAGCCGGGCAGCGGGACCAGTATCCCGGCGGTCGGGGCATTTACTATCCGGGGTGTTCAGTCAGGCGATTATAGCGTTTATGCCTGGATGGATACTCTGTCTTCCGGAAACAGTAACGCCGGCAATCCTAACGGTGCTACCGGTTTGGTCAGCGTGACTTCAACCAATGTTACGGGGGTAAATATAGTTTTATCTGACCCGGTCACGCCCACCCCGACGGTACCCGATTATGTTCAGGTTTTCCCGTCAGATAGTTCAGGGCTGGCTTTCTATGATACGCCCAAAGATGGAAATGGCAAGGAGATTGCCAGTTCCTATCGCGTATATTGGCATACCAGTCCGACGGTCAGTAAATCTATTTATCTGGGCTACAAAACAATTCCGGCTAATCAGGATGACGCGGCGTTTATTACGGGTTTGACTAATGGATGGACGTATTATTTTGTGATAACCGCATTAGTCGGGACGAATGAAAGCGCGGAATCGGCTGCATCAGCCGGGCTTATCGGTCCGGCCGCAGGCAGTTATAATGTGTCGGGCACGGTCTTTTATCCGGGCGTGACGCCGACCGGTCCGCTTTATGTGGGTGTTTATAATGATGCCGGCGCGATTACTTATACCCGCATTGCTTCGCCGGCTGTTTCTTCCCAGACCTATAGTTTCGCCGGCGTAGCCAACGGTACTTATATGCTCTGGGCGTCGTTGGATATGAATAATAACGGGTTAATGGATGCCGGCGATTGCAAGGATACCGAAGGAGGAACTTTCGTTACGGTCAATAACGCCAACCTGACCGACCAGAACAAGACACTGCCGACCGGATACGGTACCGGTAAAGTGGAAACCGAGCATCGTAAAATAGGCACCGAGGAAACCTACAGTCTTAATATCAAAGTCGCCAGCGGGAGAAAGCTGGTGGTGGCCTGTTCAATTACTTCAGGTCCGGGTATTACCGCGGTGCTGGATATTGATAAGCGAGACCGGGAGTTCAGACGTAATATTGAGCGCGGCTTAAACCGGCCGATTACCTCGGATAATTATGCTCTTAATGTGACATATTCAGACGCGACTACCGAGACCCTGAACGCTCCGGTGACCGCGGTATTGGATTGTTTTGCCCAGAATCTTTCGCCGACCACCATCACCGGCGGGCATGTGGTGCCGACCTTCACTTGGGCTGCTCCGGCCTCGCCGCCGGCTTCATATTCATATTATTTATGGGTGAATGAGCAAAACGGGGGAGACCTCTGGAGGTATCCGGATAAATCAGATATGCCCAGTTCGCAACTGGCGGTTCTGTATAATACTGACAGCCGGGCGTCCCAGCCTAACCTGGATATTGGGTCGGTTTATTATTGGTATGTGCTGGTCAGTGATTCAAACCGCAACAAGGCGTCGCAGGGGGTAAGTTACAGCCCGACCTATTTCGACCGCCAGGCCGATGCGCTGATTGGATTGAGCAGCGAGGCGATTACTTCATACCTGACCGATAATCTTTACGAATCCAATCCGGTTACTCAGACTAAATACCAGGATGCGTTGAAGGGCCAGGTAGTTTCATATGTAATCAGGGTTCAGAACGAAGGCGCCAGCGCTGAGTCATTGATAATTACCGGGACGGCCGGCAACTCCAGCTGGATTGTCAAATATTTCGACGGAGCGACAGATGTTACGGCTAATGTCACCGGCGCCGGATATACCACGCCTGTTATTGCTTCATGCGGTTACCGGGACATACGCCTGGAGGTTAATTCCACAGCCACCGCGACGGTTGGGTCCACGATAAATGTATTTGTGACAGCTAAGTCGTGGAACGACCCGAGTAAAAAGGATATGGTTAAGGCGACTACTACCCGGGTTAACAGTTATGCCGGATTAGGCAACGACGGGTCACTGAATGTGACAGGTTTATTCTATATAGATTCCCAGACCAACGGTTATAACGGCCGGAGTCAGCCGGATGGCTGGAGTTCCAGGGTTTCTTCATTGACTCCTAACAGCGCCGATCTATATAGCACGCCGGCAGCCGGGACGTTCTATCCCAATGACGAATTTATTCTTATTTCTGTAAAAGGCGCTCCGTCAACCAATGTCGGCAACTATGAATTCCTGCGGGTTTACTCGGTTTCGGGCAGTACGGTTTATTTTACCTGTAATAAAACCAAATACTACGGAGACACTGCGGGTTCTGACGCCAATGCCGGAAGCAACCAGTATGTCTTCCTGCAAAGAGTGCCCAATTATTCCAGCGTTCTGGTAAACTGGAATTCTGAGTTGACCTGTAACGACTGGTATGGAAGCGGTGGCGGCGTCCTGGCTTTCCGCGCCAGTTCAACGGTTTATGTTGGTACCAGCGGTAAGTCTGATTATACTAACCGGACGGCCTATATCCGGTCCAGAGGTTTTTCAGGCGGTTCCGGCAGTAGCTACTCAGGTAATTCGGCATCGGGTGATGCATATAACATATTAAGCACATATTCTTCCGGCGGTTATGCTTATAACGGAGCGGCTCAAAATGGTCTTACCACGCCTAACCCGGGCGGCGGCGGAGGCGGCGCCGGAGATACCAATGATACTACCTTACGTACAGGATCTTTAGGCACGACCGGCGCGGCCGGCGGCGGTGGCGGAGCTGCCTACGGCGGAACGTCCGCTACCAAAGGCGGCGGCGGAGGCGGAGGAGGTTATTGTACTGTCGGCACTAATGGACTGGGGTATACAATGGGCACGGGTGCTTCCGGATCAACCGGTGGTACCGGCGGTAATAGTTTTAGCAGCTCAACGCAAAATAATGCCGGTGGCGGTGGCGGCGGCGGTTCATTTAACAGCCCATCAAGTTTAAACAGCAGGGCATTTTTCGGTGCCGGCGGCGGTGCCGGCGGCGCAACCTGGGCATCAACCGGCGGTTCTTACGGTGGAACCAACGGCGGTAAAGGTGGCGGTTTTATCTATATCGGGGCTGCTTATATTTACGTATATTATAATGTCTACAGTACTTACTATGATTACGGATATATTACGGTCAATGGCGAAAACGGGAAGAATGTTTCATACTCCGGTAATTCCTTGCCGGGCGGCGGCGGTGGTGGAGCCGGAGGTTCGATAATTACCCGTTCTTCAGTACTTTATATTGGGCATACCATGGGTGTTACTTGTTATGCCGGCGCCGGTAGTGTTGGCGGATCAGGTTATGGCGGAGGTGCCGGCGGCTGGGGCGGAATTTATTACCAATATAGCAGTCTGACAGGTAATTCTCCAGCGCCTAATACGTATAGCCCAGGAACTGCGCCATCAGAATAGGTATTGTTAAGCGTGATAAACCCCGTTCCCCGATTAACATCGGGGGCGGGGTTATTTTTTTTCATAAATAGCGCATACCTAACAGAATCTAATAGTTGACTTGCCTGAAAAATGAATTACAATGCTACGCTGATATGGTTTTACTGAAAATCACTCTTGTTTTTATATTGATAGTTTTGTTGCTTAGGTTAAAAACCCCATTTAGTATTTCTATCCTTCTGGCCGGCCTGATATTAGGCCTGGGATTTAATCTAGGGGTTTCTGATATCGGCCGGACCGCCTGGGCAGCTCTTCAGGAGCCGGAGACCATTTCTCTGGCTTTGATTGTCGGAATAATATTGGTCCTCTCCGAGTTGCTTCAGGTATCAGGCCAGATGACCGAGTTAGGCCAGGTGATAATCAAGACCTTCGGGTTACATCGCTGGACCTATACGATTTTACCGGCTATTATCGGGTTACTGCCCATGCCCGGTGGGGCATTGTTTACCGCGCCGATGATGGACGGGGTCAGCGAAACCAACATACCGGCCCATAAGAAAACCCTGATTAATTATTGGTTCCGGCACATCTGGGAATACGCCTGGCCTCTGTATCCGGGCCTGGTTTTGGCCGCCGGTTTAGCCCGGGTTAATCTTAACACCCTTTCCCTGATACAGTCGCCGTTTACCGTGATTTCTGCCCTGATTGGCGCCGCGCTCATTCTGCCCGGCATAAGAATATCGGATGAACACGTTCATAAGGGTTCTTTTAGGGATTTCGCCCGAATGGTCTATCTGATTTCTCCGATAATTGTTATTATCTTGCTGTTTGTCGTGTTTCATCTGAATATGCTTATCTGCATTTCAACCGGCCTGGCCGTGGCCATTCTGAATGTCCTCATCAGCCGGAAGTTAAAGATAACCGCCATACTCAAGGTTGTTTTTGTCAAGTTATCGGTTTATCAGATGATATTTGTGGTCATCAGCGTGCTGATTTTTACCGGGATAATGCGCTCCAGCACCCTGATAGTCGAACTCAGCCGTTTCTTCACCGGCGGGATAGACGGCAATATTCCTTTTGTCTATATGACCGTAGCCATAATACTCCTGCCTTTTATCGTCGGATTACTGACCGGCTTAACCGTGGGATTTGTCGGCATAACATTCCCCCTGATATTTTCCACCATTGTGCCGAACGGGATAGATGTCATGCCGATGGCAATGCTGGCTTATATTTCCGGGGTAAGCGGCGTGATGCTCTCGCCGGTGCATCTGTGTCTGGTCCTGACCAACCAATATTACAATTCCGAGTTTTCCAAGGTATATAAAACCCTGATTCCGGTTTCTTTGTCCGTGTTGTTATTGGCCGTGTCCGGATTTTTATTATACGCCATATTGTAAATCATCCGATTTTTGATTTACGGGCTCTGGGATGGGCCTGGTTATACACCTCTTTAAGCCGGTTGGTGGTGATGTGGGTGTAAATCTGGGTGGTGGAGATGCTCTTGTGGCCGAGTAATTCCTGGACGCTTCTTAAGTCCGCGCCATGGTCCAACAGGTGGGTGGCAAAGGTATGCCTGAAGGTATGGGGCGAGATTTTCTTGTTGGTCAATCCGGTGCCTATCCGGTAACGGGTAATTTCATTACGCACGCTCCGATCCGTCAGTCCCTCTCCGAAGCGATTAAGAAACAGATATGAATTCTGTTCCGGCTTTTGCTTGGCCGATATTTTATTATTAATTACATAGGCTTCTTTTTCCCGGGCAGTCAGATAGTTTTCTATCGCCTTCATGGCAAAACTGCCGATAGGGACTATCCGCTCCTTCCGGCCCTTGCCTAAAATATGGGCGACTGACGAATTGAAATCTATATCCTTTATTTTGAGTTGTGCCAGCTCGGAAACACGCAACCCGCAACTGTAGAGCAGCTCCAGGATGGCCGCATCCCTTAAGGCGACCATTCGGCCTTCATTGGGGCGGAACTTCGGTGTCTGGATGGCCGGCTGATGGACCATGTTTTTCACCTCTGACTCGGTCATAAAGTCAGGCAGTTTCTTATTTATCCGCGGCGAGCGTATCAGGACGATGGGATTGTTTGCAATGAGCCGTTTCTGGGCCAGGAACTTAAAGAATGATTTTAGCGTTGCCACCTTACGGGCCAGAGATGTTTTTTGATAATTCTTGTCTTTCAGATGTACCAGATAGGAGCGGATGACCAGATTGGTTACACCGGGAAAATCCATTGACGGGTATTGCGATTTCAAGAAATTGCTGAATTGAGCTAAATCATTGCTGTAAGAGCGAACAGTTTCCGGAGAATAATCCCGGGCCGATGATAAATAATCAATAAACTGCTTGATATAATCAGGCATAACTATTCTATCGGTAAAACACGGGGGATGCTTTAGATACTTAGATAAAACTATTGACCCCGCCCATGATTTTATTTATTATATTATTCAGCGCATAGAAATTATGCGGTTGACTGTTAGCTTCACACGATAAATTTATGTGCTGGGTTGACAATCATCAGGCCTGATATTATTATTCGTTATGAGAAAATTAATAATCTGGACATTTACGGCGGTTATAATCCAGTTTTTACCTGGCTTTAATATTTACGCGCAGGAATCAGCGCTTAGATTCAGCCGTCAGAGTATAGAAATATCAGGGGAATTGGATAATCTTATCCTTAGGGATATCAATAACGATAAATTGCAGGAGCTTATATTCCAGCAGGGGCATAATTTGTTGATATATAAGCTGTTAACGACGGTATCAGGCACGGGTTTCACCCGGGATGCCGTTTGTCAATTGCCCCAAGACGCCTGTATTTATGACATAGTTGAGGCGAGTTCCCAAGCCAATATAATTTATATTAACAGTAAAGGAATTAATGTAGCCGGCATGTATAGTTTAACCGGTGGCGCCGAAGCGCCAGGGCGCCCTGATGGCGCTCACCAGGCGGCGCCGGCACTGAATTTCCCCTGCCGGACTGTTTTTAGGGACGAAGGGTTTCCCGGCCCGCTTCAGAAAAAAATACTGTTTAATTTGGATGGCGATAATCGCATGGTGATTGTTCCCGACAACAATAAATTTCGTATGGTTTGCTACGATAATATTTTATCCAAAGCGATTACCCGGACCGATGAGGTGCCGGTTGATATGGTATCGCGGATATATAACAGCACCGGCATCTTTGAGCCTTTGGCGACAGAAGTATCCTTCCCGGTATTCGTATTCGCCGATATAAATAACGACAAGAGCAATGATTTTATTACCCTGAGGCAGAACAATATTTACGGTTTTACCTGCGACAAGGAAAAGCAGGGCGTTTTTTCATTTAAGCCGATTGGCAACCTGTTAACCATTCCCGATGGCGCCGCCAGCCAGGAAATTGATTTTGGCTATACCTTATCCCCGATTGTCAGCGATATAAACAAGGACGGTTGCGCGGACATTATCTTCAGCGATGACCGCGAAGGAACGGTTTATGTTTATTTAAATCAGTTCAATACCACAAAGGCATTCTTCGCCAAAACGCCGACCCAGATCATCAGGACGAATAACTGGATTATCGAGCATAACCTGATTGATTTGAACGGCGATTCATTGGAGGATTTGGTTTTGGTCCAGATGAATAAATTGGGAGTCATGGGCGGGTTGCAGGCCATCCTGGCAAAAACGCTGGAATGGGAGATAGTGGTGTATTTAGCTCGTTCGGCAAAAGACGCCTCGGCGGATGTTTATCCCAAAAGCCCTGATTATGTCCGTTCAATAAAACTGCCGTTTTCATTCTCGCATTCCGGGTCGCTTTCTTCAGGCCGGTTTCTTCCGAAGATACAAACCCCGTATATCTGGAGTTTAGCCGGCGATTTTAACGGTGATAAAATGCGTGATTTATTAATCTCCGGGACAGAATCGCAGATTGAGATGTATGCGGGAAGCGGGTCGCAGATATTTGACAAGGCCGTCTCGGCATCTTTGAATCTGCCTTCTATTACTCAGGGTTATAAGCTTATGGGAATGCCTTACGGCGCCCCGGTGATTGCCGATATCAATAACGACGGCCGCTCGGATATTATTGTTCCGCTTATCCGCCAAGATTCGGGCGGGCTGGTGTCTCATTCCTACGAAATTCTATTATCAAACTAAATATTATTATTTTATTGACTTTATACGGTATTGTTTGATATATAATAAGTTATATTAATTATCATTTTGGGAAAATCAGTGTTTAAGGAGGAAAATAAATGCAAAGGAAGGAAATCGCCGAAGCCATAGCCAAAAAAATTAAGGTAACTGATTTATTGGCAAAACAGATTGTCAAGGAGGTTTTCAGCGTCGTTATCGATACGGTGGCCAAAGAAGGTCGCCTGGAACTCCGTAATTTCGGGGTGTTCAGCATTAAGGAACGCAAGCCCCGTAAGGCGCGCAATCCTAAAACCGGCGCTGAAGTTCTGCTGCCCGCCCGCAAGGTAATGGTTTTTAAGCCCGGCTATAATGTTAAGAAGAAAATATCGCGCAGTTAAGAATATTATATCAGGAGATTATATATGAGAAATATTATCTGGTTGTTGGCCGTCACAATGATTATCGGATTGATTTGCCCGTCAGTAAGCGATGCCGAGTCGTTTATTAAATTGAAAGGGCTGGGTTGGGATAGTACCCTTAACGGTAAAATCAGGGCCGACAAAGACCTGATGACCGGTTCCAGCATTGATTTTAAGGATACTCTGGGTATTAAAGATTCGGTGATTGTTCCGGAGGTTGAGGGAAAGATTGGTTTCCTAGGAACCAGCCGGTGGATTATATCCGGCAGCACGGCAAGTTACGAAGGGGAAAAGGTGATTTCTAATAACCTGTCGTTTGCCGGAAAGACATTCTTAGCCAGCGAAACGCTCAAGACCCAGTTGGATGTCAGTATGATATCCGCGATGTATGAGTTTGCGCCGATTCCCGAAGGCGTTACGGCTGCGGTGACTTCAACTGAACCGGAAATGGGGCTCCTGCTTGGACTGAAATATTTCCACACCGAAGCCCAGATTACCTCAGATTCAACCGGCGCGGTTAAAAAAGAAACCTTCGGATTGCCCATCCCGGTTGTTGGATTGCGGGTTCAGGGGAGAATTGCCGAGAATATTCAATTGGAATCAGCCGGAACCTGGATGAAAATCAGGTCATCAACCACGGATATTACCATGTCCTGGTCTGATTTATACGGCGAACTCAAGTTCAGTTTTGTGCCCAAGATGCCTTTTGGATTCGGCTATAAATTAAATAAACTCGGTATTGACGCTGATATCGGACAGCCTTTCTTTTCCCGGTTTGAATTTAAGGGCTGGTATTTAATGGCATCGCTTGAATTATAAATTTTCTTAGATACCCTGCTGATCTATAGCGTGAAATATTTTCATTCCATAGCCATAATCGCCAGCGCTGTTTTCTGCTGTTATTCGACCGCTTATTCCCAGGTTCTTATCAGCGAGAAATCATCGGCCTTTTCGGACTCGGATTATAAGATTTCCATCAGCGAGTGGGTTACCCGGGGCGATTTCCGGATGCACGGCGGCCCGCCCAGCGCGGATAACATCTGGGAATTAACCCATCCGGTTGACGGCGGGATGACCCAGCTCCAGTTTTCCTATACCGAAAAGAAGAATTCGCCGTATACGATGAACATTTCACTGGGCGGCGGTAATATCAGGCAGGGCACCATCCGGGATACGGACTGGGACGCGGCCGGCGTGGTCAGCGACCTTTCTTACTCCACCAGCAACGGCGAAACCCTTAATTTCTCCTTTACCACTGATTACCTGATCACGGATATCAAAGAACCATACGAATTTTATCTGACCTTCGGATATAATTATCTGGATATCTCGGCCGATTATCGCAACGCGGTTATAGCCATAGATACTTACGTCCCGACTAGTACCCTGGTGATAATGAAATGGCAGGTCTACGATCTGCTTTATCAGGGGCTGGAAATAGGTGTTAAAGGCAAATCGGAGGTATTGGCCGATTTATTGTTAACCGGCTCATTAAGTTATGCGCCGTTTACTATGGCGGAATATAAGGGCACCCGATACCCCGGAACCGGCTTTGACCAGAAAGAACATATTATTGCTTACGGCAGCACTTTGAATTATGAGATTAAATTAAGTTACGACCTGTCAAACCAATTGATTATTGACGGCGGTTACAGATATAGCGCCTACCGGACCGAAGGCAAAGACCAGCCGGACAGCGCCTGGTCCGGTTCCTGGGAAAATTTGGATGCCGATTTCAAGGGATTCTTCTTCGGGTCAACCCTTAAGTTCTGACGCGTCGGTTACCCGTATTTCAGCTTCAGCGCCAGCAGTGAAATCACCAGCCCCAGAATCACGGCATTGGCAATGATGATGGGCTTGTCTTTTAATCGTATCCCGTAGGCAAACCAGAGTGAACCGCCGCTGATCATCAGCGCCAGCATCAAGAACGATAAATCCTGGGTTTTTTGGCTGGAAAAACTCTTTATTACCTGGGGCAGCAAAGCGCCGGTGCTTAATGTGCCGGCGATAATTCCGTGCAGGGTTAAATTCATTTTTGTCTCCTATATTAAAAAGCGGCTGATGACCAGATGTTGGACCTCCGAAGTCCCTTCGTAGATTTCGGTCACCTTGGAATCCCGGAACAGCCGCTCGATGGCAAAATCCTTGGTATAGCCCATGCCGCCGTGAATCTGCAGCGATTCCTTGGTGGCCCGGTTGACCACGCCCGAGGCAAAGAGTTTTGCCATAGACGCCTCTTTGACATAGGGCACGCCCTGATCGCGCATCAGGGCGGTCTGGTAGGCCAGCAGCCGGGCCGCCTCTATCTCGGTGGCCATCTCGGCTAATTTCCATTTGACCGCCTGGAACTCGTTGAGGAATTTGCCGAACTGTTTGCGTTCCTTGGCGTATTTGACGGCCATATCCAGGGCGGACTGGGCAATGCCGACCGATTGGATGGCAATCCCGATCCGGCCGCAGTTTAACGCATCCATGGCAATCTCGAATCCCTTGTTTTCCTGGCCCAGCAGGTTGGCCTTGGGCACGACGGCGTCTTCTAAAGCGATTTCACACATCGGCGCGCCGCGCACGCCCATCTTTTCCTCTCTTTTTCCGCGGGTGACCCCTTTAAACCCCGGCTCAACCAGAAATGCGCTGATGCCTTTATTGTTGACTGCCTGGGAATCAGTTCGGGCGAACAGCACGATTACACCGGCAATCGGGCCGGAGGTGACGAATTCCTTGACGCCGTTCAGAATATAGTTTTTACCGTCAAACCGGGCGTGGGCCTTGATGGAAGCCGCATCGCTGCCCGCATCCGGCTCGGTCAGGGAATAGGCTCCGATGATTTGGCCGGCGGCTAATTTAGGCAGGTATTTCTGCTTCTGTTCTTCAGTGCCGTATTTATTGATGGCGTTGCAGGCCAGCGAATTATGGACCGACAGTGTCACGCTGGTTGAGGCGCAGGCCCGGCTGATTTGTTCTAACACCAGCATCAGGGAAAAGGTGTCCAGCCCGGCCCCGCCGTATTTCTCCGGCACCATGATGCCCCAGAAACCCATCTCGGCCAGTTTGGCGATAATCGCATCCGGTATTTTTTCTTCCTTGTCAATGGTCCCGGAAATCGGCGCCAGGACCTTGTCCGCAAAATCACCGGCTGTATCCTTCAACAGTTGCTGCTCTTCACTCAGATTGTAAATCATATTATTGGCCTACATTATACATAAACTTTTCTAAAATTTAGCCTTACACATAAATTATATGTGGGGTCATAAGAGCAATCTAGCACATAATCTCTACTTTGGGACGCCCAGGTTTGAGGTTATGTGCTGGGCTACTTTATGTTATAAACACGGATATCTAAGACGCTCTGTTGTTGTTTTGAGCATCGTATAAATAATCAGGATTATTGGTATTCGTAGAATCCTTTCTTGGCCTTGCGGCCCAGATGTCCGGCCGCCACCATCTTCTTCAACAGCGGGCAGGGCCGGTATTTCGTGTCGCCCAGTCCGGTGTGCAGGACCTCCAGGATGGCCAGGCAGACATCCAAGCCGATTAAATCCGCCAGTGCCAGCGGTCCCATCGGATGGTTCATGCCCAGTTTCATTACTTCATCAATGGCTTCCTTGGTGGCTACGCCTTCCATCAGCGTATAAATCGCCTCGTTTATCATGGGCAGCAGGATGCGGTTGGCTACGAATCCGGGCGCGTCATTGACCTCAACCGGCGTCTTGCCCAGTTTCTTACACAGGTCGTTGACCGCGTCAATCGTGGCTTGGCTGGTCACCAGTCCCTTGACCACCTCGACCAGTTTCATCAGGGGCACCGGATTCATAAAGTGCATGCCGATAACCTGGGTGGGCCGCTTGGTCACGGCGGCCAGTTCGGTGATGGAAATAGACGAGGTATTGCTGGCCAGAATCACATCCGGCACGGTGATGGCATCCAGTTCTTTGAACAGATTCTTCTTGGTAGTTAAATCCTCGATAATGACTTCGACTATGAAATTGGAATCCTTGAGGTCTTTGACTGCCAGCGAGGTCTTGATGCGCTTGAATGCTTCATCGGCCTGGTCCTTGGGCAGGACGGACTTCTGGACCATCTTATCCAGGTTCTTGCGGATATTGGCCATGCCCCGGTCCACGAAATCCTGCTTGATATCCACCATGGTCACATCAAATCCGGATTGAGCGAATACCTGGGCAATCCCGTTGCCCATGGTGCCTGCGCCGATGACGCCAACCTTGCTTATAGTCATATGTTTTCCTTTCCGTTTATCTGCCTGTCCAAAATAACCAAATATCTTGCAATAATATTTACCATCAATATAATATATCCCATGACCTTTCAAGAAATAATACTTAAATTAGAGCGCTACTGGGCCAAATACGGATGCGCGATGGTCCAGCCTTATGATATTGAAAAGGGCGCCGGCACATCCAATCCGGCTACATTCCTTAAGGCGCTCGGACCCGAACCCTGGAAGGCCGCCTATGTTGAGCCGTCACGCAGGCCGACCGACGGCCGGTATGGCGATAATCCCAACCGCCTCCAGCATTATTACCAGTATCAGGTGATTATCAAGCCGGCGCCGGCTGATGCCCAGGCAATATATCTCAAAAGCCTGGCCGAATTGGGAATTAATCTCAAGAAACACGATGTCCGGTTCGTCGAGGACGACTGGGAATCGCCTTCCCTGGGCGCCACCGGCCTGGGCTGGGAGGTCTGGATTGACGGAATGGAAATCACCCAGTTCACCTATTTCCAGAAGGTCGGCACCATTGAACTGGAGAAGGTGGCGCTGGAATTGACCTACGGCCTGGAACGCATTGCCATGTTCATCCAGAAAAAGGATAATGTCTATGACTTGGAATGGGTCAAGGGCGTGACCTACGGCAATATCCATCACGAAGACGAGGTCCAATTCTCCAAATATAACTTTGAGGTGGCCGATACCCAGATGCAGACCCAGTTATTTGATATGTACGAGAAAGAGGCCAAGGCATTGGTGGAAAAGGGATTGGTCCTGCCGGCCTATGACTATGTCCTGAAATGTTCGCACACCTTTAATATCCTGGACGCCCGGCGGGCCATCGCGGTCAGCCAGCGTCAGCATTACATCGGACGCATACGCCAAATAGCCCGGGCCTGCGCCATCGGTTATCTTAATATGCGCAAGGAAATGGGTTACCCCTTGATGAAGTAGACAGTAGTCAGTATTCGGTAGACAGTTATTTACCAATCATCTCCGGAGTCCATAAATACATAAACTGGCTGCTGTTGGTCTTCAGGACCAGCTCGGCTAAGTAGGTCAATTCCAGCGAGGGCGTCGGGCCCATGAACATATTATCAAACAGCCCGCTGCTTTTCTGGTACCTGATGACCTTGGCGGATTTGAGATGCGCCAGGTCCAGCGTCTTGTTATAGGCGTCGCTCATATAGCCGACCGAATCCACCAGTTTGGATTTAAGCGCTTCCTGTCCGGTCAGAATCCGGCCGTCCGCAATGGTCTTGATTTCATCCCGGCTCAGCGAGCTCTTGCGCGCCTCAGCCACGATATCCAGGAACCGGTTATACATCTCGTCGATGATTTTCTGCATATATTCCTTTTCCTCGGCCGTCATTTTGCGGAAGGGCGAGCCGGTGTCCTTGGCCTTGCCGGATTTTATTACGGCCGTCTCCACCCCGATCTTGCCCATCAGGTCTTCCAAAGCGAAGAACATGGAAATTACCCCGATACTCCCGGTGATGCTGGTCGGATGGGCCATGACATAATCCGCGCTGCAGGAGATATAATAACCGCCCGAGGCGGCCGTGTCCTGCATCAGGGCGAGCACCGGCTTGTCCGGGTGTTTCTGCTTGAATTCCTTGATGGTCCGGTAGATGATGTCGCTGGCCGTCACGCCGCCGCCCGGTGAATTTATCACCAGGATAACCGCCTTGATGTGGATGTCGTCGTCAGCCAGTTTCAATAATTCCTGTATTTTATCCGGGGTGCAGGCGTTTTTGGATGCCAGCAGGGACGAGGTTTCCTGGGTCATGATTACGCCCTGAATAGGTAAAATAAGAATCTTGTCAGAGCTGGATTCGTCGCCGGTCACGAACTGTTCCTCCCATTTCTTTTCCAAGTCCAGCGAGGGCAGGAAGATGCATCCGCTGACCATTATCAATGCGATTGACAGCAACAATAGTTTTTTTATCATAATCGGTTCTCCTTACTGGCTGTTAGTCCCAATAGGGCTTTACAGCCAGTTACCCCGATAGTATTTATCGGGGTTACTTATAAAATTTCTACCATATAAATGGAAATAGTCAATAAGAAATAGTATAAATGCAACCACAGATTTCGCAGATTACACAGATGTTATTATAATCAATGAAATCTGTGTAATCTGTGGTTTCTTTTTGATTTATGGACTACGAAATAGTTATCGGCCTGGAGGTGCACACCCAGTTAAAGACGGACAGCAAACTCTTTTGCGGGTGCGCTACGGTATTTGGAGCCGAGCCCAACAGCCAGACCTGCCCGGTCTGTTTAGGCCTGCCCGGGGTCCTGCCGGTAATGAATAAAAAGGCCTTTGAATACGCCATTAAGGTGGGACTGGCCCTTAACTGCGCCATTGCTCCGACCACTAAGTTCGACCGCAAGAACTATTTCTATCCGGACCTGCCCAAGAACTACCAGATTTCACAATACGATATCCCGATTGCCCAGCATGGTTGGCTGGAGACAAAGGATAAGAAAATCGGTATTACCCGGGTGCATCTGGAAGAGGACTCCGGTAAGCTGGTGCATCCGGAAGATACAAATGCGGAATGCGGAACGCGGAATGCGAAATTAGATTACAGCTTAGTGGATTTGAATCGCGCCGGCGTGCCGCTGGCGGAAATCGTCTCTAATCCGGAAATTACCTCGCCGGATGAGGCATATCAATACCTGATTGCGCTAAAATCTATTCTGATTTATCTGGGCGTCTCGGACTGCGATATGGAAAAGGGCTCTCTGCGTTGCGATGCCAATATCTCCCTGCGTAAAAAAGGGGAGACCAAATTAGGCACCAAGACCGAAATCAAGAACCTTAATTCATTCAAGTCCGTGGTCAAGGCGTTGGAGTTTGAAGCCAACCGCCAGGCCTGGCTGTTAAAGGAAGGCCAGGCCGTGTCAGGCGAGACCCGGCTCTGGGATGAAGAGGCGGCCGAGACCCGGTCCATGCGCTCCAAGGAGGAAATCCAGGACTACCGCTATTTCCCTGAGCCGGACCTGATGCCCTTTACCATTTCTCCGGACTGGCTAAAATCAATAAAGGATTCCCTGCCTGAATTGCCGGTCCAGCGCAAAGAACGGTTCGTCAAGCAATACCAGCTGTCCGAATATGATGCCGGGGTGCTGTTGCAGGATAAGGCGCTGGCTGACTATTTCGAGTCCTGCGTGAAATTGTATAATAACCCCAAGGGTATCGGCAACTGGATATTAAGCGAGGTGCTCAGGTATCTCAATGACACCAAAAAGGAGATTCAGGAGTTAACCGTGATGCCTCAAGGGTTGGTGGAACTGGTGAAACTGTTTGATGATAAGAAGATAACCTCGACTGCGGCCAAGGAGGTCTGGTCCGAGATGCTCAAGGGTAATCTATCCGCATTGGATATTGTTAATCAAAAGGGCTTGGCGCAAATCAGCGATGACTCGGTTATTGAGGGTTATGTCAAAGATGTCATATCAAAGAACGAGAAGATTGTGGGTGACTACAAAGGCGGCAAGAAGAACGCCTTGGAATCGCTTCTGGGCCAGGTTATGAGGGCATCCAAAGGCAAGGCCCAGCCGGATAAGGTGCGAATGCTCCTCCAGAAGCATCTGAGTTCATAGGGTTTATCTGTGTCTATCTGTGTTAATCTGTGGTTGCAGTTACAACTGCATCTGTCTCAATTGTTTATCCGGCACGCGAAATCCGGACCAGTGCACGTATTCCTCTCTGGGCAGTTTTTGGTATTGCTCGAAGCTGATGGTTAGGATGAATCCGCCCTTGACCGGCACCTTACGATAATGCACCTCGGCAAAGAACCGGTCGTCTTTGGGAATGGCCTTTAAACTGCGCAGGGTTTTATAGTCGTGATAAGCCTGGCGGCTGCCCACCAGGCCGTCATAGGCGCTGTCCGTGACATAATAGACCTCGTTCTTCTTGCGGTATTTGTCCAGCACCTGTTCAGAAAAGAAGATGCCGTGGATGCCGTCAGGAGCGTATCTGAATTTCCGGTTGAGCATATAGCGGGCCAGCTCGGTCTTGATAAGACGCCAGACCCCGGCAATCTTGGTGGCCGGAAGTTTGCCGTCCTTGATTAATCGGTAGATGGTTCGGCGGTTGACGCCTAATATCTTGGATGCCTCGCTTAAGTTCAATACGCCACCCTCAAAATTCATTCCTAATACATGGGATGGTACCTCGCGTCCCCGGGTCAGAAATTTCCGGACATCATTCCTGGCGAATCTCCATTGGCCGCCTGATTTTGTGGTTGGTATTTTGTTGGACTTGATCAATCGGTATATAGTAAACCGGCTTAGACCCAAATATTCACAGACCTCATTCAGGGTCATCAGGTCTGGTTTAATTACAGATTGGGCAGGGGATTTGCAGGTAAGTAATCTATCCAAGTCGTGTTGCTCAAAGCGCCACTGGCCGGCCAATCGCCTGGCCGGCAGCTTGCCGGACTTGATTAAGCGGTAAACCGTAATGACAGAGACACCGAAATATTTACAGACGTCTTTTACATTCAACATAAGATTAAGGGCGGTCCGGGCCGCTGGCCCATAATTCCTTATTAATAATCTGCCTGATTCGTTCGGCTGAAATCGTAATCTGCCACTGATCGCGCACCCAGTTGGCCGTCTTGTGATAACTCCAGGTGGGCACATATTTCTTGCTCCGCATCGCGGCCAGATAGTTGCCGGTTTTTAATATCTGGTTAATCTGCTCAGGCGTTAATTTGGCGGGCTTGGCTGGTTCGGACAGTCCGTCCAGTCCTTTTTTCCGATACCGCCTGAGCCAGGTATAAACCGAACGGCTGGAGCAGTTCAATTGCTCGGCAATCTGTTTGATGGTCCGGAAATGATGGGATAACCATACGGCTTGGCCGCGGAGTTTTGCCCGGAGATTTCCCTTGAGCGCCATCCGATTCATAAAAAAGGTCAGGCGGGCGCACTCGGCCTGTTCCAGGCGGATAAAAATAGGTGGTTTAGGCATATAAATAATAAATTGGATTGCTTCGTCGCTTCGTAGCCAGGATCCTCGCAATGACCATATGAACTATTGTCATTGCGAGCGTTAGCGAAGCAATCTCTATTAAACTTAGAAATTCCATACGACAAGTCAATCTTGCCTGATTCAGCAAATCAATATTTCCACATTCGCAAGTCTATCTTTCCACTTATACCAAAAAATACAGTTTATTTGGCCATATTTGCCCAATATAACGAGTATTTGGCCCGGTATTCAATGAAAAACAGGGGTAACCAGGCCGCAAAACAGGCCAATTCTTACCTGCCTGCCGGCAGGCGAGCCATCTGAATCATCTTATATATTAGCAAATATATCAAAACATATCAAGGAATGTAGCAAGATATTGCAAACTATGACACCTTATGTCACTGACTGGTATCCCCACCCCTACCCAGGGTGTAGATAACCCATATCCTGGGTGTAGATTACTCATATCCTGGGTGTAGATTATCCATATTCCGGGTGTAGATTATCCATATCCCAGGTGCAGATAACCCATATCCCGGGTGCAGATTACTCATATCCGGAGTGCAGATTACTCATGCCCGGAGTGTAGATTACTCATATCCCGGGTGTAGATTACTCATATCCCGGGTGTAGATTATCCATATCCCGGGTGTAGATTATCTATATCCCGGGTACAGATTACTCATACCCGGAGTGCAGATTACTCATATCCCGGGTGTAGATTATCCATATCCCGGGTGCAGATTACCCATATCCGGAGTGAAGATTACCCATACCCGGGGTGAAGATTATTCATACCCGGAGTATAGATAACTCTTACCCCTGGTTAAGGACAGACAGGGGGGTATCTAGGAAAAAACGCAGCGGAGTGACCTGGCATCATTTGAATTAACGCGGAATTATCCTGGAATTCAAAATGACCCGCCGATTGATATTATCACATTCCGGCCCGGCTCATTATTACCCGAACCGTGGGTCCGGTAGTCGCGGTTACCGAGATTTTCTATTGCCACGGAGAGTCGGAATATCCGGCTCAAGTTGACGCCGCCCCTGATGTTATAGATGCTGTATCCCGGCGTGCCGTCCGGCGGGATTCGCTGTGTATTGAGTTTGTCCAGAGGCGAGAGCCGGTCCTGACGGTCGGCCATCTTGGTTTCCAGTTCTGACCACCATTTGCCGGCCGCATCAGTTCTGCGGATACCGAAAATAGCCAGGGTTGGTGGAATCATTGTCATTGGTTGTCGTGATTTAACGCCGGGCGAGGTATAGGTATCCACCTGGCCTCGCTGCGAACTCGCGCCGCCAAAGACAGACCAGATATTATCAAACCGGTAGTTCACCTTGAATTCCAGCCCGTAGATATTCCCATCGCCCACATTTGACTTCTGCACCTCGTTTAATCCGGTGATGGTTACGCCGGTCGGATAGCGGACAATCATATCGTTAATTATAGTATAGAAAAAGGCGCCTTGGGCGCTGAATTTATCGGTCTCTGTTTTAGAGCCGGTTTCAATAGAGAGAAAGTTCTCCGGTTTTAGGTTGGGCGATGGCGTTTCTATTTCATTGGACAGGGCAATGTCCAGCCGCGTTAGGTCGGAGAGGTTCGGCGACCGGAAGCCCTGCGAGATGCCGCCGAAGATATTCCACTTCTCAGTCGGCATATAGGATAACCGCAGATTACCGGACAGATTGCTCCATCGGTCGGAGATGGCTATGGTGGTGGGTGTGACAATCGTTGGGTCTTTGACCTTATCCGCATCAACGATGGCTTGTGTATAGCGAAGGCCGGCAGTAAGATTCAATGATGGTTTTAGCGGATATTCATTCTGGATGTATAGGCCGGCTAAATCGTAGGTCGCGTCATCGGCCACCGGACCCTGAATCTCAATGCTTTCCAGTGCGCCGCTGGCCAGGTATTTGCGCAAGAATGAATCCACATTATCGCGGTAGAATTCAGCGCCGTAAACCAGATGGCCTAATGAAGTCGCCCGTTCCATCTGTGCCGAAAGACCCAGGGTGTTGACGTCAAAGCCGGAACGTTCCATCTTGTTATTGCTTCTCTTGCGGAATAACTGCTCGTCCTGGCTGTGGTAGGAGAGGGAAAACTTTGCCTTATCGCCCAGCCAACCGGCATCGTCTTTATAGTATTGTAAGTAGGTCAGGCGGCGCTGGTGGTTATACGAGCGTTCCTTGTCTGTGCCGATGGTGGTATCCTGCCAGGAGATGCCAAAGGTAGTGGCGTGCGTTCTCCAGACATCGGGCTGGTTGACTCGGCTGTGGGCCAGGAAGAGTTTGTCCTGCTTGTTGATGAGATATTCCGCTTTGAGGTCGTAGTCCATTTCCTGGTAGCCGGTCTTGGGCTGTGTGCCGGTATGCGCACCGCCTTGTAAATCGTTGAAGTCCTTGTCCGAAGCGCCGGCCAGCATCCTAATGGATGGGCTGAAAGCGCCGCTGATTTCAGCCCGGGCAACACTTGATGTGTCCGCCGTGGCATAACGTTCAGAGGCGCGATACGAGAATCCTTTTTCCTGTTCTGGAGAAATGGTGATGACATTGACCGTCCCGCCGATAGCATCGCTGCCGTAAAGCGCCGAGGCCGGTCCTTTGACCACCTCTAATCGTCCGATAGTGAATGAATCAACCGTATTCCAATATTCATTAGGCCCGTCCCGGAATACGGAGTTGTTCAGCCGGATGCCGTCTATCAGGAGCAGGTTGCGGAAACCGGTAAAGCCGCGAATAAACGGCGAGCCCTGGCCCTGGGAGGTCTTCTGGACTGTCACCGACGGGTCGGATGAGAATATCTCCGGCATACTCCGGCTGAATTTTCTGTTTTGGATATCATCAGCTGTAATGACCTCGGTGATATAAGCCGTTTCAAACGGCTTCGCATCGGTGCGCGAGGCGGTGACGATGATTTCGTCGGGCTTTGTTTGGGCTGTATCGGCGCTTATTAACACTCCAACGCCCCATAATCCCAGAGCCATAACCAGCCATTTATTCTTTATCAAGCCGGCAACCTTTCTATAACCTGACATATATAAACGAATAAAAGGGCGTTGCGGCTCATTTTATTTTGGATTTTTTGCGGTCTGGATTGACAAACTGCTGAACCGATACTATAATAAATATCCATGAAACACAGTTTGCTGGGCCTGGCTATTTTTATCTGCGTGGTGGGCTGCGGACCGGATAGTCAAACACCAAATTCCAATAACCAAACACCAAACAACAAAGACCAAGCATCAATAACTAATAATCAAATACCAGATACAAAACACCAAACATCAAATTCAGAGGAGCAAGTTATGAACATTCGTGAATCAGTCCTGGCCGGCAGTTGGTATCCGGCTAATCCCGACACCCTGCGCAAGGAGATTGCCAGGTATTTTGATGCCGTGAAACTACCCAAAGGCGTTGACCAGAAGCAGGATGTTGTTGGCCTGGTGGTGCCGCATGCCGGGCATCAGTATTCCGGTCCCTGCGCTGCCTATGGTTATTCCTTACTCAAAGGCAAGATATATAAACGGGTTATCATTATGGGTCCGAGCCATCGGGTCGGATTCAACGGGGTCTCGGTTTCCCAGGCCACGCATTATGAAACGCCGCTGGGCAAAGTCCCGGTGGACCGACAGGCCTGCGATAAACTCCTGCAGAGAATTAATCTTTTCAGTTACCAGGCCGCGGCTGACAAGAACGAGCATTCGGTGGAGATTCAACTGCCGTTCCTGCAGACCGTGCTGGCGGATGGCTATAAGATTGTGCCTTTGGTGGTCGGTGATGTGGACGATTTTCAGGCCGTGGCGTCCATCATCAAGGAGGTCGTGGATGACCAGACACTGGTCATTGCCAGTTCGGACTTCACGCACTACGGCGAGGATTTCGGCTATGTGCCTTTCACGGACAGCATCAAGGCCAATCTCAAGAAACTGGACAACGGCGCCATTGAGCAAATCGTGAAACTCTCTCCGGACGGATTTGAGAAGTATATCAGGTCCACCGGAGCCACGGTCTGCGGTTATAAGCCGATTGCCTTATTGCTGAATATCTTAGGTGGAGAAAATAAAGTAACATTGCTGGACTATTATACATCGGGTGATTTGTCCGGCGACTATGCCCACTGCGTTAGTTATGCCTGTATCGCATTCAGCAAGAACGCATCAGCTCAACAGGCCGGGGATGATTTGGATAAGTCAGAACAGGCCGCCCTGCTCAAACTGGCCCGGCAGACCCTGAAGGTCTATTTGAATGACAAAAAGACGCCTAAATTTAACGAGAAGGAATTGACGGCCCGGCTAAAGGAGAAGCGGGGCATATTTGTCACCTTAAAGAACCGCGGTGAATTGCGGGGCTGTATCGGCCGCATATTTGACCCGGAACCGCTTTATCAGGAAGCGATAGAGTATACGGTGCATTCGACCCAGGATTCCCGTTTTTACTATAATCCGGTTACGGCCAAGGAGGAACCGGATATTGACATAGAGATTTCGGTCCTGTCGCCGATGAAAAAGGTAGCCAGTTATAAGGATATCGTGGTTGGTAGGCACGGGGTTTATCTGATGAAGGACGGTTGTAATGCGGTATTCCTGCCCCAGGTGGCGCCGGAACAGGGTTGGACCCGGGATGAGATGCTTAATCAGCTGTCGATGAAGGCTGGACTGGACAAGGACGCCTGGCGTCAGGACGCGGAGTTTATGGTCTTTACCGCACAGGTGTTTGGGGAGAAAGAGTAAAAAGCGTAGAGCGTATAGCGTGGAGCGTAGAGCGTATGGACAGAAGACAATTCCTGAAATCAGCCGCCGGCTGCGCCGCGATATCGCTTCTGGCGCAGAACAGAACACTTTCTGCCGAGCCGGCCAAGGACACACGCAAGGAGGTAGCATACTACAAGAAACTTGATGACGGAGTAGTGGAGTGCCTCATCTGCCCGAAAAAGTGCAAGGTGCTGAATCAGGGACGGGGCATCTGCGGCAATAAACTCAATGACGACGGAGTTTATTATAGTTTGGTCTATTCCAAACCCTGCACCATTAACATTGACCCGATAGAGAAAAAGCCGCTGTTCCATTTTCTGCCCGGCAGCCAGGCCTATTCGTTATCCACGGCCGGGTGTAATTTCGGATGCAGTTTCTGCCAGAACTGGCAGATTTCACAATCCAAGCCCGAGCAGATGGATAATTATAATCTTACGCCGAAAGAAATTGTCGAGCAGGCGAAGAAGAATGAAGCCAAGGTGATTGCCTTTACCTACGGCGAGCCGGTTGTCTATTACGAATATATGTATGACATTGCCAAACTGGCTCGTGAGCAGAAGATGCACAGCGTGATGATTTCCAACGGCTACATCAACGAAGAGCCGCTGCGCGAACTTTGCAAACATCTCAGCGCGGTCAAGATAGACCTCAAGGCATTCACTGACGACTTTTACCGGAAATACTGCAACGGCTCTCTTCAGCCGGTCTTAGATACGCTCCTGACCCTGAAGAGGATTGGCATCTGGTTTGAGGTGGTGGTCCTGATAATCCCGACCCTGAATGACAGCGCCAAAGAGATTAAACAGATGTGTGAATGGATAAAGAATAACTTAGGCGACAACGTGCCGGTGCATTTCTCCAGATTCCATCCGGAATATAAACTCAAGAACCTGCCGGTCACGCCGGTACAGACGATGGAAGACGCCCATCAAATTGCCAAAGAGGCCGGTTTGAGGTTCGTATATCTGGGAAATATTGCAAATCATCCGGCTGAATCCACCTATTGCCTGGCCTGCCAAAAGCCGATAATAAAGCGGGTGGGCTTCCGGATAGCGGAAACCCTGATAAAGCAGGGCAAATGCCCGTTTTGTTCGGCCCTGATACCCGGGGTCTGGGCCGGGTGAATATTTGATAAATTTATCATATTTTTCTTGATTTTTATTTAATAGTTGGTATACTACCTATATATAGCAAAACCAAGGAGAGTAGTACTATATGAAAAACATATTATACGGGTTGATTATAGTAGGATTCCTTGCGGCCATCGCCGGTATTTTCCTGGTATTTACCGAGCGCAATAAGGCCATAGATTCCAGAATGGCAGCCGAAGACCAGAAAGATATAGCCCTTGAGGCCAAGAAAAAGGCGGATAGCGAGAAGGCCGACGCCCTGAAGGCCAGAGAAGCATCCGAAGTCCAGGCCAAGCAAGCCAGAGAACAGGCCGACAAGGCCATATCGGATTCAGCCCAGGCCATGACCAGAGTCAAGTCCGCCGACGATGAAAAAGACAAGGCGTTAAAGGAAAAACAGGAAGCTGAAAAGACCCGGGAGGAGGCGCTGTCGGCCAAGGCATTGGCCGAGAAAGCCAAGCAGGATGCCGAATCCAAAGAGGGCGAAGCCGAGGCGCGCGCCAAAGCGGAAATCTCAGCCCGGGAAATCGCCGACCAGAATCTTGAAAAAGAAATCAGCGCCCGCAAGGCGCTGGAAGACGATGTATACGTGATTAGAGAAGTTGCGGAATCATCCAAGAAGATTGCCGTATTTTGTTCTGATGTGGTCTCCAAAATATTTATACCTTTAGACAGCGGCGACAAGCAATACCTCAAGGCCTGCGAATCCTGGCGCGATGCCAAGGATACCAACCAGAAAAGAAGCTCGCTGGCCTATTTCTCCAAGTCAAAGGATAATTATGTGTCCGCGCTTTCCAGCGTCAGCAAGATGGATAACGTGACCAAGGAAACCGAACGGGTCAAGGAACTGCTCAAACGGGCCATCCAGGACAGCATTGACAGCATGGATACCATGATAAACCTTCTCAAGAGATTATTGCAGGAAGGCGACGCGGTGCCTTTTGAGGACCGGACCAAGAGCAGTGATCGGGCGATTGCCAAGAAACTCTCAGCAGACAACACCATCGTGGAATGCTGCACCCTGATATTAAGCATGATGGAGGTTCATAAAGTGGCTTTTACTCCAAGCATGAAGGCCAGAATCGAAGGCGTCAAGAAGGAAATCGAAAAGCGGCTCAAGCCAGATGAAGAGAGCGCGCTCAGCCCGGATAGATAAAACCGCCGGTTACTAAATCATATCGGATAACAATCACTGTAGTTGTTTAATCCATTATTATATCTGCTATATTGCGAAAGTTTATTTCAGTTGATGCGTTTCTTATGCCATTCCTACCCTTGCTTTCGCAGGGGTAAACTTGTTCCCGTGAAAACGGGGAGTGGGAATCCAGAAGCAAAATATCGGATTCGCTATCGCGGTCTCTGTGAGTTCGTGCTTACGCAGAAATGACGTGTTAGTTAATAATCTACAGACTAAGGATTGACAGTACCGCGCTACGCCGGGTGAATCCAGACCACCGGATAAATCGCCAGAACATCTTTGCGGGCAATCATTATCGGTTCATAGTCGGCATTGTACGGTCGGAAGATAAACTTTTCTTCCGGGAGCGAATCCATCTTGTTCAGTTCTATAATCCAGGCCCGATAATTCTGCAGGACCGCCAATACGATATCGCCGATCCGGGGTTTGATTTGGGTGTCTACTATAAAGGCACTGCCGGCCAGGCAGGGCGGGAACAATGAATTGTCTTCCAGTTTTACGGCAATTCTGATGGGCGGTTCTCCCAGCGCCGGCTCAACCAGCGGCCCGCACAGGAATTCCATTTCTTTTTCTTTCTGGGCCCATAAGAGCGACTGGTTAAAAAACGGGTCTATTTTGCTGCCGGAGATTATCCGGAAAACCGGTATTTTGACCAGGGGCGCCTGAGGCGGTTCTGCGGGCGGCGGCGGGGCAGGCATCGGGGCCTTTTCCAAAGCGGCCGGAGCGGTATCATTGGGATGGATATCATGGAGTTCATCCAGCAGGTTGTTTATCGGGATATCCAATACCGACGAGATAATCCGTATCTTTTCGTCGTCGATATTTGATTGGTACCGGCCGTTAAGCAGGTCGACCAGGTAATTATAATTTATCTGGAGTTTATCGGCCAGGGCTTTCTTGGGAATGCCTTTGGCGGCCCGGAGCTTTTCAATTACCTGCCAGGGGGATAAGGGTTTTTCCATACTATATAAGCAATTACGGTAAGACACGGGAATATTAAGATTTATATCAAGAAAAGTCCAGGAAAATCCGATATTTATATATAAAGTGACTTGTTTTTTAGCGGAATATGGGTATATTATATAAGGGTGTATTATATCCGGGCGTTATTATCAGTAACATATTATAGATAAATGAGTTACTATAAAATATTGGGTTTGGAAACCGAGCCGTTTTCCACCAGTCCTGACCCGCTGTTCTTCTACGAATCGCGCGGCCATAAGCTGGCCCTGACCAATCTGGTGATCGAATTGAGATTGCGCCGGGGATTGAGCGTAATTCTGGGCGATATCGGGACCGGCAAGACGACCCTGAGCCGCAAATTAATCCAGGCGCTGTCATTGCGGGAAGGATTTATTTTCCATATTGTCCTGGACCCGACTTATGAAGACGAAAGGGCTTTCCTGGCTTCCCTGGCCCGGACCTTCGGCATCGCCAAGCCGCTGGGCGTGGAAACCCCGGATGATGCCCGGAAAGACCCGGTTAACGTGAGCGAGTTGAAGGAGGCCATACAGAATTTCCTGTTCCACAAAGGAGTGGATGAAAACAAGACGGTCGTTCTGATTATTGACGAAGCCCAGAAACTTTCCGAGACCTCGCTGGAGGTGCTGAGGATTCTGCTGAACTATGAGACCAATATCGCCAAACTGCTTCAGGTGGTCCTGCTCGGGCAATTGGAATTACATTCCAAGGTTATTAATATCGCCAATCTGATAGACCGGGTGAGTTTTAAGTATACCCTTAATCCGCTGGACCAGGATGAGGTGGGCGAGATGATAAATTACCGGCTGACCCAGGCCGGCTACCGGATAAATAAGAGCTTGTTCACCGAGGACGCGGTCAAGGAAATATACCGGTGCACCCGCGGTTATCCGCGCAAGGTATCGTTGTTATGCCACAAGGCGCTAAAGAGTATTGTCATGAACGGTAAAATGGTGGTCGATAACAGAGTTGTTAAAGAAATCGTTGACGAGGAGGCGAAGAACGGATGGCACTTAGCAGACAGGACAACATCACCCCAGAAGAACACCTTCTGAGACTGATTGAGAAGCCGGCCGGCCTGGAGGAGACGCCGTCTCCGAATGATGGACTGACGATCGTGCTGGGGAAAAAGAAAAGGTTAGGTCCCCGGGTCGTTATCAACGGGATTATTTTATTCCTGGCGGCTTTTGTTGGGTTTGGCAAACAGATATCGCTCAAGACCGTCAATCGTTTATGCCTGGTCGTAATCACGGTGCTTTTGGGTTACGCGGTCTGGAGCGTGGTCTCGGCCGATACGTCGGTAATAGAGGAGCCCAATATTAGAAATCCGAGGCCGGATGATATAACTGAACAACCTGATATCAGCGAATATTATAGCGAACTGGATAAACGGGATATCTTTATGGATATGTATAAACCGCCGGTAATAGAGACGGTCAGGACGCCGGCTTTCGTTCCGACCGGGACGCAATCGACGAGCGCAGAGCCGAAACCGGCCATAGCCGATGTGTTGAAGAATCTTAAACTCATCGGAGTCATCTGGGAGCCGCAATCTGCTGCCAGCGGCTTGGCCCTGATTGATAACGGGAGCGATGTCCTGTGCCTGGCAAAAGGCGATACCTTCAGGATTAATGTCGAGCAGGCCGGTAATATGAAGAATGTCAATATAGAAATCAAGGAGATTTCCAAGGATAAGGTCACTTTGCGGCATGAAAACGAGGATGGGATATTAATGCTGACGGACAAATAAAAGGCGGTATTATGAGAAATTATTTATTGTTGACGGTCTTGTTCCTGATGGCGGCGTTGATTTGCGGCGCCCAGGAACCGGCGCCCAATACAGCGCCGGCTGAGAAAGAACCTGTTTCAGCGCCAGCCGTTACCGAAGAGAAACCTATTACTCCGACTGAACAGGCCCCGCTGACACTGGAACAGATTCTGGCTAAACCTGTTTCCGCCAACCTTAAGAACGCCGAGGTCCGCGATTTATTGCGTTTGTTCGCCAGAAAAGGGTCGCTTAATATCGTGGCGACAAAATCAGTGAGCGGACAGCTGACCTTCCTTCTGGAGAACGTGACCATCGGCGACGCCCTGGAGATCGTCCTGATTACCAACGGACTGGCTAAGGAGATAAAGGGAAAAGATATTATCAACATTATGACCGAGGCCGAATACCAGGCGCTCTACGGCAAACCGTATAACTCGAGATTGGTGGTCAAGACATATCAACTGCAGAATGTTCTGCCCAGCCGGGTAGCGACTTTCCTGGAAAATATCCAGTCTAGGAATGTCAGTTCCAAGATTCTGCCTGATAACGGCACCAGAACGATGGTTATCATCGAGGTGCAGGATAAAATCAAGGAGATGGAAGAACTTATCAAGCAATTGGATGTTCCTCCTGAAACGCTGACCTTTGAATTAAGCAACGCCGGTGTAGATGAGATTAACCCGCTGATTACGGCCTTGCTTACCCCTAATTACGGCGATATCAAGGTGGATAAGAGAACCAAGCGTTTTATCGTTACCGACCATCCGTCAGTCCTGGAGAAAATCACTAACCTAGTCCACGAATTTGACGGCAAGACCAAACAGGTCCTGATTGAAGCCAAGATGGTGCAGATTCAGCTTACCGATGAGTTTAATATGGGGGTTAAGTGGGACCAGGTATTCTCCGGATTTTCTAAATTCAAGGACTTTAAGTTTGAGGGCAATTTCCCGGTTGTGGCTGATGCGGCAAAAAAGATAAATTTGACCAGCACGGTCGGCACCTTCCCGCAGGGGAACTATAAATACGTGCTCCAGGCGTTACAAAGCTTTGGCAATAATAAACTTATTTCAGCGCCGAGATTATTGACCCTTTCTGACAAGAAAGCGAAATTTCATGTTGGGAATACGATACAATATTACACTACCGTGGTGGGTTCGGCCGCAGCCGGCACCACGGCGGGAACTTCGGAGACCAAGGAGTATGTTGAAGAAGGCGTGAAATTGGAATTAACCCCTTCCATCAATAAGGACGGATATATTATCATGGAAATCATACCTGATATTACCAAGGTGCTCGAGTGGAGAATTACCGGGCAGGGCAACCCCTACCCGGCGATTATACAAAAAGCAACCAGCACCGCCAACGTAATGGTTAAAGACGGCGTGACCATAGTTATTGCCGGCATTATTAAAGATGAAAAGGAAACGTCTTATGCCGGGGTTCCGATAGTCTCGCAGCTCCCTATTATCGGCAAGCTGCTTTCTTCCAAAAGAGAATACCTGGTTAAAAGCGAGACCATAATCTTTCTTACCCCGCATATTATTACCGGTGATGCCGACAGTTCAATCAAAACTAAACAATATGAGTTTGATACGAAAGAGCCGAAAGAACTGAAACCCGTAAGATAAAATCATCCCGGCAAATACTGCCGGGATAACTCGCTGTAACGATTACTAATCGCTAACAGCGAGTAATAGGAGGTTTGATATGGAGACATTAAGGAAATTCATTGCCATGGTTTTCTTTGTTTATGTTATTTTGGTAACGGTAGCCTGCTTATGGCTGGGGTTGTCCAGGTCGTCTTTACTCGTGGATGTAAAGAAGGCGCAGCTTGATTTGGAACAGGTGAAAGAGAAATATGATTCGGACAAGAAAAATTCATTAAACGATAATACGCGTATCGCGGAGCAGCTAGTCACTTTCCAGAAAGAAAGAGATGCCGCCAAGGCAGAATACCAGAACGCCCTCAGCCGTACGGAACGGCTTATTACAGAGAGCGATGCGGCGAAGAAAAAATTGGAAGCCACCAGAACGGAACTTGCCAAGACCAGAAACGAAAAGGCAGTTTTGGAGACTGAGCGGCAGGCTACCGTAGAACCATTAATCAGGCAGGCGCAGAATGAAGCCAGGGTTTCATACGAAAAGGAGAAGCTGAAGATTACCAGGGAACTTGATGATGTCAGGGAGTTTCTCCGAAAGGTCCAGTCTGAGCGCGATAGCGTCACCACCGAATACCAAAAAAACAAGTCGGAAAACAGTTTGCTCCGCGACGAGAAGGCAGCGCTGGAAAAGAAGGTTTCTACCTATGACAAACAGCTGCGCAACGAGACGCAGGAGAAGAATAAATTAAAGGAAGAGTCCGGCGACCTCAGGGAAGCCAATAACAACTATTCCAAGGAAAATGCCGGTCTGATTTTAACAAATGCCAAGCTCCAACAGCAATCCAAGGAAACGGCCAAGGAATTATCGTTGCTTAAGACGCTCCTGGCGGATTCCAAGGAGCAGGTTGCGAAACTAAACCGGGAAAGAGACGGACTTGATGTCCAGTTTAATGCCGAGAAGTCCGAAAAGGGCAAGTATTATGACGAGAGCAAAAAATACCGCGAGTTGAGCGATAAACTAGCCAAAGAGCTTTCGGCCGAGAAAGACACCGCCCGGAAGCTCTCCGAAGAGTTAAAAACCGAAAAGATGGAAAAAACAGGCCGGATTAATGAGCTTGCCAAGCTCTCGGACGACCTTAAGTCTCGGAATAAAATCCTTGCCGAGGACCTGCGCAAGACGACCACAGAGAAAGAAGATGTTCTGATAAAGTGGAAGTCGGCCGATGATAAAATCGTGCTTATGGAAAAAGATATCAGGCGTCTGGAGGATGGTAAGAAATCCCTGGAGGCCAAATATGAATCAAGAGACAAGGAATTCCAGAAGACCGAATCGGAATACCAGAAAACCCAGAGGAGCCTGGCTAAATTAGAGCAGGAATATACGGCTGTTTCAGAAACGCTGCGGACCAGTAGGGAATCAGAGGCCAGAATAAAAGAGCAATTAGCCGGCGCCCAAAAGTCCTCGCGTGAAATAGAGGCGCGCTTGAGAACTGAGATAGGCAAGAATGAAGACCAGGTTACTGCGCTGGCCAGCCAGAATACAGGACTGCAGGATTCGCTGACCAAAACAAAGTCCGACCTGCAGTCAGCCGCAAACAGCCTGAAATCAGAACAGGCGGAAAAATATAAGTATTACGAAGAGTACAAGATGCAGATGGCCAAAAACACGGAATTGCAGAGGCAGGTTGAGAATGCTAATCTGAAAATACAATCTTCGGATGAGGAGAAGAAGCTCTCCGCGGAACGGCTTAAGGAATCACAGGTACAGGCCGATATTCTGCGCAAGGAGAATACTAATCTCAAGACCCAGTCAATCGCATTGGACACCCAAATAACCCAGTTTAAGACCCAGCTGGATATTGCTTCGAGGCAGCTGGCTGATAAGGAGACTACGCTTTCGGCCAAAATAGCGGAATTGAGCAAATCTCTTGCGCAGGTAACGGATGAAAAGGAAAAGATTAGGGTGGAAAAGGCCGGTATTGAAGAGGCGAGGGTCAGGATTGACAAGGACTATCGGGCGGTTTCAGAAACGCTTAGGGCCTATGATGCGGAAGTAAGCAAAATAAGGCAGGTTAATGCCGACATCCAGAATAAGCTTGCCAAGAGCGAAGAGTTGAGGGGTAAAACGGAAAGGGAATTAGCAACGCTTGCAGAAACACTAAAAGCTACTCAGGAATCCGAGCGTAAATCTCAGGAACATTTGGTTGCTCTTAAATCAGATACGGTTGCGCTCAACAGCAAACTTGCCAAGAGCGAAGAGTCGAGAAGTAAGCTGGAAAAAGAATCGGCGGCTATTGCCGATGCCCTTAAGATGTCACAGGAAGCGGAACGTAAATCAAAAGAGCAGTCAGCCGTAATTCAGAAATCATACCAGGAAGCAGAGGCACGAACCAAAGAGCAAATAGTTAAGAGCGACGAGCAAATTACAGCGCTTAATAATACGGCCAAGAAATTGGGCGCGGAAAGGGAATCGCAGGATAAGCAGCTTAGGGATCTTAATGAACAATTAGGGCTTTTGGCTAAGGAGAACAAGGGCCAGAAGGAGCAATTAGCTAAGCTTGACAAGGATATTAAAGCTAAAGCCGGCGAACTCGCTTCTTTGCAAGGCGCGTTAAGCGAGGAAAAGGCAAAGTCCCTGGATGACAAGGTAAAGCACGAGGAAAATCAGGCGAAGAATGAGGAGCATATTAACACGCTAAAATCAGACGTTTCAAATCTTACTGCCAACAACAAGAAATTAAATAAGCAGGCGGAATCGCAGGACAAGCAGCTGAGAGACCGGGATGAGCAGGTAATGATGCTTTCCAAGGACAATAAGGATTACAAGGAGAGAAACGGGTCATTAGAAAAGCAATTGTCTAAGGTGGAAGTCGAGGCCAGGACCAAAATAACTGAGCTCAATGACAAGTTGCGTTCGGCCACATCGGAGCGCGACGATACCCTCAGTCGTTTGAGGTTTACCATGGATAAGGTTAGTTCCCTGGAAAAGGATATTAAGCGTTATGATGATACCAATAAGTCATTGGAAGCGAAATATGAATCCCGGGACAAAGATTACCGGTCCGTTGAAATTGAGAGGCAGAAGGTCACTGTAGATTTAAAGAATGCCAATGACAGGATTACCCTGCTTCAGAAGGACAAGGAAGATGTAATAATATCTCTTAAGAACGCAGAATCGCAGATAGCCAAGACAAAAGAGTTGTCAGCCAGGAGCGAGGAAGAGCTGCGTTCGCTGCAGAAGACGCTTAAAGACGTGGAGGCGCAGAATGGGAGTACGGTTGCCAATCTTCATTCGCAAGTAGTAACTCTTAAAGAACAGGTGGGCGACCTGTCCAAGTCGCTTAAGGTTGCCGTAGATGAGCGCGAAAAGGTAAAAGAGGAGAAGAGCAAGAACGAATTAAGTTTGACGGTTGTAACCAAGGATAATAATTCCTTGAAGGATAAGAATGACCAGCTGCTCAAAGACTTCTCGGCACTCCAGAGCAAAATCAAGGTGCAGGAATACGAGCTTAACGAGGCGCTTAAGAAGGAGCGGGAATCATACCAGCAGGCCCTGAGCGACCTGAATACCACCCGGGAAACCTTAAGAGGCGCCCAATGGCAGGTTTCTGAATTACAGACCAAGAACGCCACGCTGGATAAATCTGTTGCCTCACTGCAGAATCAGTTAAAGAGCCAGGAATCCGATATGCAGGCGACCATCAAGCAGGAACGGGATATGAAAAGTAATTACCTGTCAAGGTTAGAAGACGCGGAAGGCAAGATAAACAACTATATGAAGGTGGAAATAGACCTCAGGCAGAAGAATTCCACCCTGGAAAAAGAGATGGCGGGCATTAAGGTTACCATGAACGAGAAGATTGCCGAGGCGATGAAACAGAAAGAGACGGATTATCTCAACCGTTTACGGGAAGCCAATGAACGGGTTAAGGCGATGGAAGATACCCTCACGCGGGAGAGGTCGTCTTTTTACGCCAAACTGGCTGAATACGCCACGACCAGCCGGCTATTTGACGATGCCATAGAGTATTATGAGAAGGCCTTGGTGCTCGCGCCCAAGAATGCCACGTACTATTACAATATGGGTATAATATATGATGAAAACATAGATAATGCTTCCAAGGCAATCTTCTGCTATTCTAAATATTTGGAATTAGCGCCGGATGCGGTTGACCATGAGAAGGTCAAGAAGTGGATTGAAAATCTGCAGAAACGCCTTAAGGGTTCTAAAGATAGCTTTATAAAATAGGACTATAACGCGCCTTTTTATTAAAGACGTTAATAAAACGTTGTAATGGGTCTTTAGCAAGGTGGAAAGGCGAAATCCTGCGATCTTTCTTTCTTCCGGGTTCCCATATCTGCCAGGGATAACGGTATTGGCATGCTTCTCCGGTGACACTCCTGCTTAGTTTATTGTAGTTTTGCTTTAAGGAATTAAGAATTCTCACTTTATAAACAATTTAAACAGATTAAGCAGCATATAATAATGCCTGTCGGGGTAACCCAAGACAGGAGAGCTTTAGATGGGGAGCGCTGGAGGGAAATAGGTTTATTGATTAATCGGCCGAGATATTCGGTCCGGAAGACAGTAGTGGCTGCGCTCCCCATTTTTAACATAATTATTTAACCTTTATTTTATGCGGTTGCTTTTTACTCGCTGTTAATACCGCTATAAGCGGGATGTTACAGTGAGTTATCCCGCCGCGGTCTTGCCAAGGCGGGACGCCTTGCGTTCCTGCATTGCCTTGAGTTTGGCCGTCATTTTGGCCGTTTCGGCATCCAGTTTTTCTTCCATATACTCGTTAAAAGCGCACTGACCGCAACGATAAACATTAGAGCAGAGCCGGTAGGTCACCTGGCCGGCCAGCGTATAACGGCAGGCCCGTTCCGGACCGGGTTTTTCCAGCATCTTCTTGATGGCGTCCATCATCATTGGTCGGTTACCCACCTGCGCGCCCTTGTCCATTAAGCCCTGGGCAAATTCGCAACTGTCACAGCGGAAATTGTTACTGCAGACCCGGTAAGAAACCACCCCGGCCTTGGACCAGATGCACTGCTTTTCCGTTTTGGCCTTGGGTTTTTCCTTGACCTCAACTTCCGCTTCAGGCGTGGTAGTGGTTGTTTCCGGCTTGGTCGGTGGTTCTAAAACCGGCGTTCCAACCGAGCCGCTTTTCTGATAAACATCCTCAATGGCCTTTTCCAGTTTATCCAGAGTAAAGGGCTTGAGCAGGTAATCGCTGGCGCCGGACTTCATCGCATCGACTGCGCTCTCGGCCGTACCGTAGGCCGTAATGATAATCACCAGAATCTGCGGTGAGGTCTGTTTCATCCGTCTCATTACCTCCATACCGTCCATTCCAGGCATCTTCAGGTCAACCACGGCCGTATCAAATCTGGCCTCCTTGACGCGGCTGATGGCCTCTTCGCCGTTACAGGCGCACTCAACATCATAGTTATCGCCCTTGAGCCATTCGGAAACGCTATCGCGGACAATTGCCTCGTCATCAACTAACAGAACTCTTGGTCTTTTCATAAATCACCTCTCTTAGAGCCAGTTGGAGGTCCACTAAGGTGAAACGATTTACTGGCTCTTAGACCCGACCTACCGTCGGGCTTATCTTATTTTTCATTGCCCACCTATCATATATGCAAATACTGTGCCAGTCAGGCACAGGTTACACATATTAATAAGACAGTTTAGCATAACTATCTAAATAATAATATGATAGGATAATATATTTTTATATAACCCTTCTTCTCATTATGTAATTAGCGGTGAAAAGGCGTGGTAATCGTCCTAAAATAGGACACCAGCTGTCCGATTTTAGGACAGCTATCAGAAAGGAAAAGTGTTTTGAAAATGCCTGATTGAGAACAGATACTCTACTTTTTTGTTATTTGGTATTCCTTGAGTTTATTATGGAGGGTAGAGCGGGAGATACCCAAGGTCTTGGCAGTTCGGGTGTAGTTCCATTTGTTTTCATCTAAAACTTTAATTATTTGCTTCTTTTCCGCATCTTTCAACGATGTTTTATCTGAATTGGCGGATGGTGGCGGTTCGCATATCCTACGGTCTTTTAATAGCGGTGGCAGATGTTCCGGTTTGACTATATCATTGCGGCATAAGACCACGCTATATTCTATGGCGTTTTCCAGTTCCCGGACATTACCGGTCCAGGTGTGCTTCATAAAGTAGTCCATTACCTCAGGCGAGAAATCTCTGATATTTTTATTGTTCTCGGTATTGAACTTCTTGAGGAAGTAGCGGGCCAGAATCGGGATATCATCCGGCCTTTCCCTGAGGGGCGGGACATAGACCGGCACGACATTTAGGCGGTAGAACAGGTCTTCCCTAAAAGTGCCTTCCTCAACCCGCTTCTTGAGGTCGCGATTGGTCGAGGTGACCACCCGGACATCCACTTTGACTATCTCGTTACCGCCCACGCGGTTGAGTTCCTTTTCCTGCAGGACGCGCAAGAGATGGACCTGGACATTAGGCGAGATGTCGCCGATTTCATCCAGGAAAATCGTGCCGCCATGGGCCAGTTCAAACTTGCCCTTTTTCTGGGCAATGGCGCCGGTGAACGAGCCCTTTTCGTGGCCGAAGAGTTCGCTTTCCAGGAGGCTCTCGGGCAGCGCCGCGCAGTTAAGCGAGACGAACGGCCCTTTATGGCGCAAACTCTCGGCATGCACGGCCCGGGCCACCAGTTCTTTGCCGGTGCCGGTCTCGCCCAGAATCAGGACCGTGGCATTGCTCTTGGCTACGGTTTTAATCAGTTCAAACACCGCCTGCATCTTTGGGCTCTTTCCGACCAGTTCTTCAAACTGATATTTTCGGGATAATTCCTTCTTGAGGGCAATATTTTCCCTGACCACGTTTTTATGAGCCATTATATTGTTAATAATAACCTCCACCCGTTCCGGGCAGAATGGTTTTTCCAGGTAGTCATAGGCGCCGGCCTTGATGGCATCTATGGCCGAGGCAATGGTGCCGTAGGCGGTCATGATAATCACGGACAGATCGGGATTGATTTCCTGCGCCTGCTTCATCAGCTGCATACCGTCCATACCGGGCATCTTCAGGTCAGCCAGCATAATATCAATATCCGCGTCCTTGATGATATTCAGCGCCTGGGGTCCGTCTGCCGCAGTCAGTGACTCGTAACCGGTATCAGTCAGCCACTCGGCCAGCGAATTACGGATTACTTCTTCATCGTCTACTACAAGTATCTTATACTTTTCCATAATTGGTTATTGTTTTTCTTTCAGCCAGACCGTAAAGGTCGTGCCTTTGCCGTATTCGCTTTCTACTTTAATATCGCCGTCGTGGCGCTGAATGATACCGTAGCAGACGGCCAGGCCCAGTCCGATGCCCACGCCTTTTTCCTTGGTGGTAAAGAAGGGCGTAAATAGTTTCTTGAGATTCTCCGGCGTAATGCCGCTTCCGGTATCCTGGAATCGCACGCCGATAAAGTTTTTCTGCTTATCGCTGACCGTACTGATGGTCAGCGTGCCGCCTTTGGTCATGGCGTGAATCGCATTCAGGATGATATTAGTAAATACCTGCTGGAGTTGATCCGGGTCGGCTGCTATTTGAGGGATACTGCTGTATTGTTTGACTATCTTGACATTACTTAGTTCGGCCTGGTGGGTCAGCATAATCAGGGCATTATCTATGGATTTGGCCAGGTCAATCGGTCTGATAGACGGCCGGCTCTGGCGCGAGAATTCCAGCAGACTCTTGATAATCCGGGTGCAGCGCTCGGTCTCCTTTTCCATCGTGGATAGTTTCTTTTCCAGCTCCTCAGGCGGGATGGCCTTGCCGGCCCGAATATTCTTGAGCATCAACTGGGCATAGGTCAGGACGCCGCTTAATGGGTTATTAATCTCGTGGGCTACGCCGGCCGCCATCTGGCCTAAGGACGACATCTTTTCCATTTGAATCAGCGCGGCCTGGGTCTCGGCCTTGAGTTTCTCGTCCCGTTCCTTGATGGCCTCAATCATCACGTTAAAGGTCTTGCTTAATTCGCCTATCTCGTCTCTGGATTCCACCTCGACCTCCTGGTTGAAGTCGCCGCCGGCAATCTTACCGGCCGCGTTGACCAGATGCCGGATGGGACTGGTGATGCTGGCGGAAAGGAGATAACCGATAAGCAGGGCTACCAACACGCCGATGACAGTAATGCTGATAAAGAGCCAGAGCGTCTCGTTCTTGATATCCACGAACTTCGCTTCAAGTATGCCGACATACAAGATGCCGATAATCCGGCCTTCAATATCCTTAATCGGCTCATAAGCCGTGAAATACCAATCCGTAACCACAAAGGCTCGTTCAATCCAGGGTTGGCCTTTAACCAGGACCTGCTCGCCGACATCAGCCGCAATCCGGGTGCCGATGGCCCGTTCGCCTGCCTTAGTCTTGACATTGGTGGAGATTCTCAAATCGTCCTGGAAGATGGTGGCCGTGCCGATATCTTTGCCTTTATAGGTCTGTCCCTCAAAAACGATATCCTTTATCTTGTCCACAATCTTATAATTGCGGTTAATCATTACGCCGCCGTACAGGACGCCCAGAAGATTGCCGTTATTATCCATTACCGGCGAAGCGGATTTGATGGCCATTCCCGATGTCTCTTCGGTCTTGTCAGTCGGCTTGGCGTGCGGGGTCTGGATAAATTTGAAATACGCCTGTTGTGCCAATTCAGGCGAGCACTTGAGCATTTCCGCTTTTGATACTATCTCGGTGCCGCTAAAGGTGTCCTTTTCGGTCAATGCCTTCCTGACAATAGCCGACCAGGTCTGGTCATCGCCGACCAGAGAGGCGTTTCTGGGCCTAGCCACGACTCTGCCCTGGGCATCAAGCAGGGTCAGGAAATCCAGCGACTCCCTGGCCCGGACCGTGGCAATCTCGGAGTTAAGGGTAGGATAATCCTTTTTGATCAGGGCGTCCTTGATATAGAAACGCTCGGCCGTCAGGCGGACGATGGTTCGGACGTTGTTGACCTCGCCCTGGTATATCTCGCGGGCCGAGTTCAGGTCGGTCCGGACCTTATCCTGCGCCTGGGTGATAATGCCTTTGCCGATGAGATGAATCCCGACCACCGTGGCAATCGAACCGATTATTACCACCACGATGACAAAACTGATAATGAGTTTGTTCCGCAGTAGTTTCATATGGCATTAGCGTAGCAAGAAAGAAAGGGAGCATCAAGAAAATAATTAACCACGAAGAACAACCCCCTTTATATTCCCCCTTTGTTAAGGGGGAGCACGGAGCGACAGCGGAGTCCCGCCCCAGCGGGAAGGGGGTTTTTTCCTTTTATATCTTTATCTCTAACGGGGCTTAAAGAACTCGCCGGTGATATTAGCCCACTCCGCATCCTTGATGAGTGAGGGAATATTGCCCACCAGATTGCCCGCGCCGTCGGTCATGGTGATGCCCAGTTCCTTATTCAGCCGCTGGTGGAGCTTTTCCGAATGCTCTTTCATCACCCTGGTGGCCTTGAGCGGCGAGATGAGTTTATCAATCGCCTCATCGCGGTTATCGGCCTTGACCGTGAACAGCCAGCCCTGTTGGTAGGGGTCCTGGGCGGTCAGCGACGGCACTGACCTGGTCAGCGGATTGGTCTCCACCACCGAACCGGCAAAGGGCAGATACATGGCCAGCCGGCGGTTGCCGATACTTAATTCCCAGACCGGCTTGTCCTGTTGGAATGATTTATCAGACGATACCCCATCCACCCGGCCCAGGAACTTGGCAGTGAAATCATCCACGCCGACCCGGAACTTACCGTTCAGCGGCTTGACCCAGATATGGCCGTTGGTGTAGTAGCGATTGGGGATAATCTGGAATTGGTCAACCTGGATGGTATGCTGTTTGGCGGCCGGCCTGGCTACGAATGCCGGATGCACGCCTAGTGTATCCTCAAGACGCTGGTCCACCTCGCATTTCTGGCACTGGAAGGCATTGGAACATATCTTATGCGAGATTAGTCCCATTAGTGAGTAACGGCATTCCCTATCGCCGGACGAGATATAAAGCGCCCAGCGCTTGCGCGCCTCGGTTTCCATCTGGATGGCGCCGGTCGGGCAGACATAGGTGCAGGCCCCGCAACCCAGGCACTCCTCAGGCGCTTCCTTGAATGCCGCCTCTATCTTCTTGGAGGTGCCGCGGCTGGCGAATCCGATGGCATGGGCGCCCAGGATTTCGCTGCAGACCCGGATGCACAGGCCGCACAGGATGCACTTCTCGTTCTTTAACTTGAATCTTGGTTTGGTAATCTTATAATCTTTGGCCATTTCCTGCAGGACCTTGGATTCAGGCGAACGGGCCAAAAGCAGTTCCACCAGCAGTTTGCGGTTCTGTTCCACCCGTTTGCTGTGGGTCTGGACCTCGATGCCCTCTGCCACCGGATACAGGCAGGAGACGACCAGTTTGGTCTTGCCCTTCTGCGTTACCTCAACCTGGCAGAGCCGGCAGGAGCCGTAGCCGGTCAGGTCCTTGTGATAGCACAGGGTCGGCACATCCACCCCGGCCTTGCGGATGGCGTCCAGAACCGTCTTGCCTTTTTCTATTTGGACCTGGTCACCATTAATCTTTAGATTCAACATATACTCTCCTCTTTATTCACCACAAAGAGCACAAAGTTCACAAAGAATTCTTTGTGTTCTTAGTGTCCTTTGTGGTTGCATTTAAGCGTTTACTAATTCTTTCTCCACCGACGGATGCCGGCCCGGTATAATACTTATCGAGTCAAACTTGCAGGTATCCATACACACCCCACACTTGATGCACTTGAACTGGTCAATCTTATGCGGCACCTTTTTAGCGCCGGTGATGGCCTCAGCCGGGCAGGGTTTGATGCACGCGCCGCAGGCCTTGCAGGCCTTCTCGTCAATGGTGTAGTGGATTAATTCCTTGCACACCCCGGACGGGCATTTCTTGTCTTTAATATGGGCCTCGTATTCATCGCGGAAATATTTCAGCGTGGTCAGGACCGGATTCGGCGAGGTGGCGCCCAGCTGGCATAGGGACGAATCCTTGACCGTGGCGGCCAGTTCCTCGAGGAGTTCGATATCGCCATCCTTGCCCCGGCCGTCGCAGATGTCTTTCAGGATTTCATGCATCCGGGTGATGCCTTCCCGGCAGGGTACGCACTTGCCGCAGGATTCCTCGCTTAAGAAATTGAGGAAATACTGGGCCACGTCCACCATACAACTGTTCTCGTCCATCACAATCATACCGCCCGAGCCCATCATCGAGCCGGCCGCGGTCAGCCGGTCGTAATCCACCGGCAGGTCCAGCATCTTATCAGGGATACAGCCGCCGGACGGCCCGCCGGTCTGGACGGCCTTGAATTTCTTATTGCCCCTGATTCCGCCGCCGATGCCAAAGACGATTTCCCTGAGAGAAATACCCATCGGCACTTCCACCAGTCCGGTGTTATTGACCTTGCCGACCAGCGAAAATATCTTGGTGCCCTTGCTCCCGCCCCAGGGATTGGCAGTCACATCTCCGGTGCCGATTTTGGTAAACCAATCCACGCCTTTATTGATAATCAGCGGGACATTGGCCCAGGTCTCGACGTTATTCAGGCAGGACGGCCGGTTATAAAGCCCGTGTTCCACCATATGGATGTATTTGGCGCGCGGCTCGCCGATCTTGCCTTCTAATGACGCCATCAGGGCTGACGATTCGCCGCAGACAAAGGCGCCGCCGCCCCGGTTGATGTTCATCACGAAATTAAATCCGCTGCCCAGGATGTTCTTGCCCAGCAGGCCGCTCTCCTCGGCCTGTTTCAGGGCATTGGCAAATAGTTCCACGGCCAGGGGATACTCGTCGCGGATATAAATGTATCCGACATTAGAGCCGATGGCATAGGCCGCGATAATCATTCCTTCGATGACCGAATGGGGATTGCCTTCCAGGAGCGAGCGGTTGGCGTATGCGCCCGGGTCGCCTTCATCGGCATTGCAAATAACGTATTTCAGGTCGCCCTGCGCCTTGCGGCAGGATTCCCACTTGACGCCGGCCGGGAAACCGCCGCCGCCCCGGCCGCGCAGGCCGGATTTCTTTATCATATCAATAATCGCATCCGGCTTCATGGTGCTTAATGACTTGGCCAGGGCCGAGTAGCCGCCGATGGAGATGTAATCCTCAATCTTAGTCGGGTCTATCTTGGTATTCTCGCCGAAGATGATGCGGGTCTGTTTGCTGTAGAAGGGCACGTCGTGTTCGTAGGTGACCTTATTGCCGGTGGTCGGGTCAACATAGAGCAGGCGTTCAATCACCTTCTTGTTCTTGACGGTCTCATTGAGGATTTCCGTGATATCCTCGGGCTTGACGCTGGTATAAAGGATGCCCTCGGGCTGGATGACTACCAGCGGCCCCTTTTCGCAGAACCCGTGGCAGCCGGTCACGCGCAGGGACACGGTATTGGCCAGTCCGGTGGATTTCAGCTGCTCGGCGATGGTAGTGGCAACCAATCTGGAGCCGGTGGCATTACAGCCGGTCCCGCCGCAGAGCACGATAACCTTAGAATTGGGATTCCGGGCCTTGACCAGTGTGTCCTGCCAGGTCTTGAATTCGGGTACGCTATTTAATCGTTTCATTATTATCTCCTTTAATCAATGTTACAAGGGGTTACAAGAAGTTGCTTGAAGTTACAAGAGGTTGCTTAACCTCATGTAACCTTCTGTAACCTCGTGTAACCTTTTATTTGTACTGCTTCAGTATTCCTTCTATCTTCTTGGGTGTTAATTGCCCGTGGTATTCGCCGTTGATGACGATGACCGGACCGAGCGCGCAGGCGCCCAGGCAATTGACGCCCTGGAGGGAATATTTCAGGTCGGTGGTGGTATCCGGGGCCTTGATGCCCAGCCGTCTCTCGATTTCCTCTAAGATGCGTTTGCCGCCCCGGACATGGCAGGCCGTGCCCAGGCAGACGCTGATGGTATACTTGCCGCGCGGCTTGAGGGTAAATGCCCGGTAGAAGGTAGCCACACTATAGACCCGGTTCAGGGGCACGTCCAGGCGCAGGGCAATGTGCTTCAGTGCCTCCTTGGGCAGGTAATTCAGTTCCTTCTGGGTGTCCTGCAAAATCCCGATAAGGGCCGATTCCTCGTAGAGATGTTTCTCGATGATCTCGTCTACCTTGGCAATTGTCGGTGATTCCGTAGTTACAACGGGCATAATAACTCCTTTTCTTAGAGCCAGTTAGAACGCAGTGAGTTACTGGCTCTTAGATCCCGCAGAATTGCGGGACTACATTATCTTACTTCTTTGCTTCCTCCAAGCAGTTTTCAATAATATTGGTTCTTAGTTCCTTGTATTTGTCACACTTCCAGCACTGGTAATCCACGTTGCACGGTTCCAGGAGAATCTTGCCGGTGACCGTGTATTTGCACTTGCGCAGATGGGCCGGCAGGGTCTTGAGTTTCTCTATCTGGCCGGCTACCTGGGGTTGCTCAACGTATTTACCGTCCTTTTCTATGAGCATCTGTTCGAACTGGCAACTCTGGCAGTCGTAGTTACGGGTGCACAGGCGGTAGGAGACGGTCTCCTGCCTGAGCCAGACGCAGTATTTCTGGTCCTTAGATTCCCCCTTATCAAAGGGGGATGAAGGGGGTTGTAATTCTTTGGCTACAGAACAGGTGGCGCAGGTTGCCGGCTGGGCCTTTTTATGGCGCTTGCCGGTCACGTCCTTAAAGACCGGGCAGGAACCGTTGTCCGTAAAGCACGGGCTGACCAGTTGGGAGGACGAGGCCGGAATCATCTTCTTCATCGGATAGGCCTTGCAATAGCGCATCACCACTTCTTCTAAATATGGGCACGGCATAAAATTAACCTCTCTTAGTCGCTGTTAGACCGAAGGTCGTTACAGCGACTTAGATCCCGATGATGGCGCTAAGCCATCCATCGGGACATTGTTTAAGCCACAGTGTCTTCTTAACTATAAGCAATTCCCGTGCCATAATCCCTATTCTCAGTCAAAAATCTGAGGCAAACTGCGATAACCTATTGAAAGATAAGGCAATAAACGAATATGTAATTGTTACTAATTTCACAGATGGCTTGTAACTGCTATTCACAAAGTGTATAGAAACTCAACACTTCTACTGTATATTTTACGCAATAGGTTGGATTATAAGGAGATAGGGTATAGTTGTAAAACTCTACATAGTGTAGAGAAATTCAACAGTTTTGCAGAAATGTGGGGGGATATAGGGCTTCCCTATGGGGGGTGGTGGGCACCTCTATGGGGGGAGTAGGGCTCCCCTATGGGGGATGGTGGGCACCCCTATGCGGGGAGTAGGGCTCCCCTACACGGGGAGTAGGACACCTCTATGGGGGGTGTTGGACTCCCCTATGGGAGGTGCTGGACACCTCTATGGGGGGTGTTGGACTCCCCTATGGGAGGTGCTGGACACCTCTATGGGGGGTGTTGGACTCCTCTACACGATGAGTGGGATTCCCCTATACGGGGGGTGGGGCTTCTCTATACGGGGAGTAGGGCTCCCCTGTACGGGGAGTTGGGCTCCTCTATACGGGGAGTAGGACTCCTCTATGGGGGGTGTTGGACTCCTCTATGCGGGGAGTAGGACTCCCCTATGGGGGGTGCTGGACTCCTCTATGAGGGGAGCCGTAGAGTTAGTATAGGGGTATGGGTGTAGGGTATATACCTATAGGGTGTAGGGTACCCCCCTATAGGGGCTATAGTAATATGGTAGTAGGACTAGGGTATACCTCTATAGGGACTAGGGTATGCCTATAGTGGGACTAGGGTATGCCTATAGTGGGAGTAGGGTATGCCTATAGTGGGAGTAGGGTATACCTCTAGTGGGAGTAGGGTATGCCTATAGTAGGTCTAGGGTATGCCTATAGTGGGAGTAGGGTATGCCTCTAGTAGGTATGGGGTATGCCTCTAGTAGGTATAGGGTATTACTCTAGTAGGTATGGGGTATGCCTATAGTGGGTATAGAGTATGCCCCTATAGGGACTATAGTATGCCTATAGTAGGTATAGGGTATGCCTCTAGTAGGTATAGGGTATTACTCTAGTAGGTATGGGGTATTCCTCTAGTAGGTATAGGGTATTACTCTAGTAGGTATGGGGTATGCCTCTAGTAGGTATAGGGTATTATCCTAGAGGGTATAGGGTATGCCCCCATAGGGTGTAGGGTATATATCTATAGGGTATAGGGGGGGTATCTAATTAAGTATGGGGTTTCCTGATTCCTGTGATTTCCTGTAGACTATTTGCCCTCCTTGACTTTCTGGATTTCCTCCTCCGACACGCCGAGGGCTTTTAGGGCTTGTTCGGAGTAATCACGAAAGGTTTTATATTCATGCTTAAGGTACTTCTTTATCTCAGGAATAGATTCCTTGTCACCTAAAATTCCAAGCGCCCTGATAGCTTCTGCTAACACAGCAACATCTTTATCATTAAGCAGTTCTTTTATCTTCGGGATGGATTCTTTGTCGCCTAAATTGGCTAGGGCTTTAATGGCCAGACTACGGATTCCCATGGCTTTATCATTAAGTAATTTCCGTAACGTGGGTATGGATTCTTTATCGTTTAATTTGCCGAGCATTAAATATGTTTTATACCGTTTATCAGTATAATCCGGATTAAGTTCAACTGCCTTGTCATAGGCCGTAAGGGCTTCTTCATAGTTGCCTAAGAAAAACAGGATATCACCTTTTGTACCCCACGCTGTCCCATCTTTGGGGTCAAGTTCGATGGCTTTATCCACTACCTTGAGCGCTTCTTTATATCTACCGGATTCGTGCAAGATAGCAGCCTTAGTAAGCCAGGCAATTTTAAATTTAGGGTCAAGTTCAATGGCTTTATCGCAGGCTTTAAGGGCTTCTTCATATTTGCCCAAAGAAACTAAGACAGCGCCTTTTATACTCCACACCGTTTCATCTTTGTGGTCAAGTTCAATGGCTTTATTCAATGCCTTGAGCGCCTCTTCATAACGGCCTAAGGAAAACAGCATACGGCCTTTGTTGCTCCACGCTGTCGCATATTTAGGGTCAAGTTCGACGGCTTTATCCAATGCCTTGAGCGCCTCTTCATGTCTGCCCAAATTACCCAAGGTCGCGCCTTTATTACTCCATGTGTCAGATTCATTCGGATTTAGTTCGATTGCCTTATCATAGGCCTTAAGGGCTTCTTTATGTATATCCAAGCAAGCTAAGGCATCTCCTTTATTACTCCACGTTGTCGCATTTTTGGGGTCAAGTTCTATGGATTTATCGCTGGCTTTAAGGGCTTCTTCGTATCTACCCAAATTATTCAAGGCATATCCTTTGTTACTCCACGCTGCCGCATCTTTAGGGTCAAGTTCAATGGCTTTATCACAGGCCTTATTCGCCTCTTCATATTTACCCAATTTACCTAAGGTCGCGCCTTTATTACTCCACGTTGTTGCATCTTTGGTGTCGAGTTCTATGGCTTTATCAAATACCTTAAGAGCTTCTTCATATCTATTTAAGAAAAGCAAAGCAGCGCCTTTTACATCCCACGCATCAGCATTTTTGGAGTCAAGTTCTAGAGATTTATCGCTGGCTTTAAGGGCTTCTTCATATCTGGTCAAGTTGCCTAATGCAGCGCCTTTATTGCGCCAGGCCTTGGCGTTATTCGGGTCAAGCGCGATAGATTTCTCGGTTGATGCCAATGATTCTTCAAAACGTCTTAGCTTGCCCAGGGCGTGTCCTTTATAATACCAGGCCAGGGTTGATTGAGGGGCAATCTCTATGGCTTTTTCAGAGGCGGTCAGTGCCTCGACAAATTTACCTGCATCACATAATCTGGACGCCTCATCGCACCATATTTTAATGTCCTTGTTAGCCGAATCTATTGGCGTGGCGCTGCACCCGATTACGATAGTAATGATGATGCAGAGGAGAATGATTACCTTTTTCATATCTACATCATTTTTATAATGATTTAACCACCAGATATTGGTTTGTCTTGCACCTTTCGCCGGGATTGTCAATAGGCACGGTGGCAAAGCCGAGTTTTTGCATTACCTGCAAGGCGCCTTTTTGATTGTAACCTATCTGTCCCCGGACGTGCTTACAACCTTTTGCCTTCAGATACCGGAGCGTGTTCTTAATCAGCGTCGGGCCTGATTTGGTGTCATGGCCGACACGGAATGCCAAACCCTCTATGAAAGCAATCCGGTTGTTCTTTAGCGGTCCAATGGCCATGGGACCGATATCCATAGCCATAGCCGCATTGATGCGCGCGCCTGAATCTACCGCACAGATAAAATGGTAATCGCCTTTATCCGTCTTGTCGGCCCGCCACTTCATCACGTCGGGAAATAGCTTCTGGACTTGCGGCCAGATTTTGTGGTTCTCGCTGATATTTATGACCTTCATTTTTCTGCCCTCCTTTTTACTAGAATCCAGTAAAGATTATGCCTGATTATACTCAAGCAAATAGATTTGTCAATACTTTTTTCGCTAATTATGGTTTTCTGCCAATTGATTAAACGGATTTAACACACCCCTAAATCCCCTCTTGATAGAGGGGAGTAAAAGGGATATTTACTTCTGCTCCAGATTATATTTCTTTATCTTGCTGTAGAGCGTGGCCCGGTCGATGTTCAGGATGCCGGCCACCTTCTGGATGTTCCACTGGTGCTTCTTCAGGACCCGGAGGATGTATTCCTTTTCCACCTCGTCCAGCGGTTTGTCCTCAGCCACATAGGCGCAGGGGAACGCGCCCTGGGCCCGGAACGCGGGCGGCAGGCTTTCCATCGTGACGACATTGGTCTTTTCTATGGTCACCGCATGCTCTATGGCGTGCTCCAGTTCCCGGACATTGCCGGGCCAGTTGTGCTCCAGCAGGACCTTGAGCGCGTCCTCGGAGAGCCGCTGAATCTTCTTGCTGTTTTCTATATTATACTTGTGCAGGAAGTGCTCGCACAGGAGCGGGATATCCTCCCGGCGCTCCTGCAAGGGCGGTATATTAATAGTAATCACATTGAGCCGGTAGAACAGGTCCTGCCTGAATTTGCCTTCCTGCATCAGTTTGTTCAGGTCTTTGTTGGTGGCGGCAATGATTCGGACGTCCACCTTAATCGTTTCCTGTCCGCCTACCCGGGTGAATTCGCGCTCCTGCAGGACGCGCAGCAGGTCGGCCTGGGTCTTGGGGTCAATGTCGCCGATTTCGTCCAGGAAGATGGTGCCGTTGTCAGCCAGTTCAAACTTGCCCTTTTTCTGGGCGATGGCGCCGGTGAACGCGCCCTTTTCGTGGCCGAAGAGTTCGCTTTCCAGCAGGGATTCGGTCAGTGCCGCGCAGGAGACGGCCACGAACGGCTTTTCATTGCGCGGGCTGAGCTGGTGGATGGCCCGGGCCACCAGTTCCTTGCCGGTGCCGCTGGCGCCCCGGAGCAGGACGGTGGATTTGGTCGGCCCGACCGTCTTGACCAGTTCAAAGACCTCCTGGATTTTCGGGCTCTTGCCGATGATGTCCTGGAAGGTGTAGCGCTTGGTCAGTTCCCGGCGCAGGAACAGGTTTTCGTCCAGGAGTTTCTGGTGCTCGATAATCTTCTGGATGACCAGGTTAATCTCGTCCGGGTCAAAGGGCTTGGTGATGTAGTCGTATGCGCCGGCCTTCATGGCCTGGATGGCTGTGTCCACCGTGGCATAGGCGGTGATGATGATGACCACGGCCGCGGGCTGGACCTGGCGGGCCTCTTTGAGGATTTCCAGGCCGTTGGTGTCCGGCAGTTTCAGGTCCACCAGCATGATGTTCCATTGGGCCGAGCGGATTTTCTCCACGCCCCTGGCGCCGTTCTCGGCCGTCTCCACGTAGAACCCGAATTTCTGGAGCCAGTCCGAGAGCGACTCGCGCACGATTTCTTCGTCGTCAATGACTAAAATACGGAAGTTATCCATAAATCAACTCCTTTTAACCACAGATTACACAGATATACACAGATTATTGGGATTTTACAATAAAATCATGACAACTAGGACAGAAGGAGCAGTCCTTGCTGTCCACTTCTATTATATTATTGGCAAAGCGCATGACGCAGGCCGGTTCAGGACAGTGTTTCAGTCCGAAGGTATGGCCCAGTTCGTGGACCGCCTCTTTCAGAGCCCTGAGTTTATAGAGTTCTTCGTCCGGGGATTCGTCATTGGCATCGGGTTTCAGGCGGGCCAGAGAGATTAATCCGGCCCGGCCGTCCAGTTGCGCCTCGCCGAAGATATAGGTGAATATCGGGATAAACAGGTCAACCTCGGTAACGCCCATGATTTTGTTCTCATCTGCCGGAGCAGATTCCAGGATGGCCTTGAGTATCTCTGAGGAAAGGCACTGTTGGCGCTGGTCATCGTAACTCTGGGGCGGAACCGGGATGGATGGCAGGGGCTTTACCATCTTGTTGAATATTAAGGGCAGTTCGTCGGTCAGGTATTTAATCATCTTTTCGTCCACTTCTCCAACAGGTCTGATATAAATATTTTCCACATTAATAATACTTACCACTAAGGCACTAAGACACCAAGAAGAAGAGATGATAGATGGAAGAATAAAGATGAAAGAGGATAACTAAAACTATCATCTCTTACCTCTCATCTTTCATCTTTCCTTGCGCATCGTGGTTATCCACCTTGGGCAAGACGGCCTGGACCGGCAGTTTTACGGTAAAGGTCGTGCCCACGCCGACTGTACTGTCCACGTCCACCGTGCCTTTGAGACGGGTGATAATGCCATAGGCCACCGAGAGCCCCAGTCCGGTGCCTTTCTGCTTGGTGGTAAAGAACGGTTCAAAGATGCGGGGCAGGGCATCAGGCGCAATCCCAGAGCCGTTGTCCTGAATCTTGACCTCAATTAGGTTATGGGTGGCCAGGTGCCGGGTGCTCAGGAAGAGCCGGCCCTGGGCGGTCATGGCCTCGCAGGCATTGAGGATGATGTTCATAAAGACCTGCTGGAGTTGGGAGAAGTCAGCCACGGTCCGGGGCAGGGGATTGAGGTTCTTCTCAACCTTGATATCCAGCATAATAATCTGGTGCTCTAGGAAGGACAGGGCCTCGTTCAATATCTGGTTGATATCAATCAGTTGCGGCCGGCTCTCGGTCTGCTTGGCGAAGTTGAGGAGATTGCGGACTACCTCGCTGCACCGGATGGTCTCGCGTTCCATCAGCGACAGGTATTTGGGGAAACTGCCTTCAGGCACGCCCAGGTCTGAGATTTCCTTGCTGATGAGTTTGACATAGGTGCGCAGTCCGGCCAGGGGATTATTTATTTCGTGCGCCACGCCGGCGGCTATCTGACCGATCATGGCCAGCCGCTCGGAGCGGACCACCACCTGCTGGGTGTGGGCCTTGAGTTTGTCGTCCCGCTCCTTGATGGATGAAATCATAAAGTTGAAGGCATTGCCCAGTTCGCCGATTTCGTCCTTGGACCGGACGGTCACTTCCTGGTTAAAGTCGCCCTTGGCCAGTTGATGGGCCGCATTAGCCAGGTAGCGAACCGGCTGGGTGATGCTGTTGGCCAGAAAATATGATGTAATTAGCGCCACGATAATGCCAAGGATAGTGATACTCACCAGCCACCAGATGGCCCGGTTTTCCATATCCATAAACTTCGCCTCAAGTATGCCGACATACAATATGCCGACAATCCGGCCTTCAATATCCTTGATGGGCTCGTAGGCCGTGAAATACCAGTCCTTGACCACGAAGGCGCGTTCAATCCAGGGTTGGCCCTTGGCCAGGACCTGCTCGCCCACATCAGCGGCAATGCGCGTGCCGACCGCCCGTTCGCCTTCCCTGGTGGTGACGTTGGTGGAAATCCTCAGGTCGCCCTGGAAGATAGTGGCCGTGCCGATATCCTTGCCTTTATAAACCTCTTTCTCAAACACGGTTTCCTTGACCTTGTCCACTATTTTATAATTGCGGTTGAGCAGATTTCCGCCGTAGAGGACGCCCAGGAGATTGCCGTTGGAGTCAACCACCGGCGAGGCGGCCTTGATGGTCATTCCGAAGGTCTGCTCGGTCTGGTCAGTCGGCTTGGCGTGCGGGGTGGGGACAATCTTAAAATAGGCCTGAGCGGCCAGTTCAGCGGAGCACTTGAGCATCTCTTCCTTCGGGACGATTTCGGTGCCGGCGAATGTGTCCTTCTCGGCCAATGCCTTGCGGACCAGCGCGGACCAGGTCTGGTCATCGCCGATAAGCGCGGGGTTTTTGGGCCGGATAATCACCCTGCCCTGGGCATCCAGCAGGGTCAGGAAGTCAAGCGATTCCCTGGCCCGGACCGCGGCAATCTCGGAATTAAGGCGCTGGTAATCCTTCCGGATAAGGGCATCCTTGACATAGAATCTTTCGGCGGTTAGGCGGACGATGGTCTTGATATTGCCGACCTCGTTCTGGTAGATTTCGCGGGCCGAATTCAGGTCGGTTCGGACCTTATCCTGGGCCTGTTTGATGATGCCCTCGCCGATAAGGTGCACGCCGATGACGGTGGCAATGGCGCCGGTGAGAATCACCACAATCACGAAACTGATAATGACCTTGCTTCTTAATGAATTCATAATAGCACCACTACTTTAGGTATATAATAACTTAATTATGGGCCTTATTCAAGTAATATTAGACTAATTTGACATAAAAATGGTAATTTTACTTGACATATTATATTATTTTAGTAAGATAGTGATTGTGATAACCATCACAAGCTGACTTGAAGGCATGACAATGTCATGTAGTGATTATTATCACAAACCTGTCTGCACGATATGAACAAAATAACTGCTATACAGCAGACAGGTCTTAATAACCTTTTTATAGAGCAATAATTATGAGCGAGAATAAGAAAAAGATAGGTTCTGTGGTTGTGGTGGGCGGCGGCGTGGGTGGAATGCAGGCATCCCTGGACTTAGCCGAGTCCGGATACAAGGTCCATCTGATAGAGCAGGAGCCGTGTATCGGCGGGACCATGGCCCAACTGGACAAGACATTCCCGACCAATGACTGCGCCATGTGCACCTTGGCGCCGCGTCTGGTCGATACCGGCAGCCATCTTAATATAGACCGAATCACCGACGCCGAGGTGGAGAAGATAGAAGGCGAGCCAGGCAATTTCAAGGTGACCATCAATAAGAAGGCCCGTTATATTGATTTGGATAAATGCACGGGCTGTAGTTTGTGCGTGGAGAAATGCCCGGTCAAGGTGGACAGCGAGTTTGACACCGATTTAATCAAGCGCAACGCCATATACCGGCGCTATCCCCAGGCCGTGCCGGGCGCGTTTTCCATAGACAAGGAAGGCGTCAGCCCTTGCCGGTTTGCCTGTCCGGCCAATGTCAATGCCCACGCCTACGTAGTCCTGATTGCCCAGGGCCGGTATGCCGAGGCGCTGGAGGTAGAGCGGCGCGACAATCCATTCCCGTCAATCTGCGGACGCATCTGTCCGCACCCTTGTGAATTCGAATGCACCCGTAATGAACTGGACGAGCCGGTTTCTATCGCGGTCCTGAAACGGTTCCTGGCTGACTGGGAAGCGGCGCATCCGGACCAGAAACCGCCGGTTCCGCAGATTACACAGAAAGATGAACGGGTGGCAATTATCGGTGCCGGACCGGCCGGACTGATGGCGGCCCGGGAACTGCGGCTCAGGGGATACCAGGTGACGATGTTTGAGTCACTGCCCGAGGCCGGCGGAATGCTCAGATACGGCATACCTTCATATCGCCTGCCCAAGGAGGTAATCAAGCAGGAGGTCCAGAATGCGGTGCTTGATTTGGGCGTGGAATTAAAGACCAATGTTGCATTGGGAAAAGACGTGACCATAGATAGTTTGAAGAAACAAGGTTTCAAGGCAATCTTTATCGCCATCGGCGCCTGGCAGGGTTTGAAACTCAATATCCCGGGCGAGAATGATTTCTCAGGTGTGATAGACGCGGTTAGTTTATTGAGGAATCTTAATTTAGATAAACCCGATAATATCAAGGGCAAAAGAGTGGCGGTCATCGGCGGCGGCAATGTGGCGATGGATGCGGCGCGCAGCGCCTGGCGTCTGGGCGCATCCGAGGTCAATATCGTTTATCGCCGGAGCCGTAATGAGATGCCGGCCAATCCCTGGGAGATTGAGGAGGCCATTGAAGAAGGTATTAAGATTACATTCCTGGCCGCGCCGACCAAGGTATTGGGCGAAGGCGGTAAGGTGACCAAGTTAGAATGCATTAAGATGGAACTATCCGAGCCGGATGCCTCAGGCCGGCGCAGGCCGGTGGCGCTTAAGGGTTCTGAGTTTACCATCGCGATCGATGTTTTGATTCCGGCCATCAGCCAGCAGCCGGAACTTGAGGCAGTAAAAGGTTCGGGCATAAAGAACAACCCGATGGGCTTATTTGAGGTGGATACGATTACCTTAGAGACCGCGGTGCCGGGCATCTTTGCCGGCGGCGATGCGGTTTCAGGCCCGGCCACGGCCATAGAATCCATTGAGTCAGGCCGCCGGGCAGCGGTTTCTATTGACCGCTATCTCAAGGGCGAAGACCTGAAGATGGGGCGGGAGGAGCCGGAGCGGACCAAGACCAAGAAGGATATTGAAGGCATTGAAAAGAAACCGCGGGTTAAGATGCCCAGATTGCCGGTGGCCCAGCGGGTGGGTAATTTCAAGGAAGTGGAACTGGGCTATACCGAAGAGCAGGCAAAGGAAGAGGCGTCCAGGTGCCTGTCCTGCTCGGTCTGCTGCGAGTGTCTGTTGTGCGTGGCGGCCTGCGGCGCCAAGGCGGTTAATCACGATATGGTAAAGGAAGAGAAACAGATTATTAATACCGGCGCGGTCATCCTGGCGCCGGGATTTGAACTATTTGACGCGGAGAAGAAAAAGGAACTGGGTTTTGACCGCTATGATAACGTGGTAACGGCGCTGCAGTTTGAAAGAATTATGTCGGCCAGCGGTCCTTATACCGGGCAGATTCTAAGGCCGTCTGACAAGAAACATCCCAAGAAGATTGGGTTTATCCAGTGCGTCGGTTCCCGCGAAGTGGACCACAATTATTGTTCCTCGGTCTGCTGTATGTATGCGACCAAGGAGGCGATTATCGCCAAGGAACACCAGCAGGATTTGGAATGCCATATTTTCTATATTGATATCCGCGCCTTTGGCAAGGGTTTTGAACAGTATTACGAACGGGCCAAGGAACAGGGCATCAAATATACCCGCTGCAAGCCGTCGGCCATAAGGGAAATTCCAGCCACCAAGAATCTGCTGGTTACCTATTACGACGAGAAGAACCAGAAGGTCGAAGAGGAATTTGACATCGTGGTGCTGTCCTGCGGTCTGAATCCGCCGGCCTCAGTCAGGAACCTGGCCAAGACGTTTAATATAGAACTCAATAAGCACGGGTTCTGCCAGACCACCAAATTTACTCCGGTCGAGACCAACCGGCCGGGCATCTATGCCTGCGGCCCGTTTACCGAGCCCAAGGATATTCCTGAGACGGTAATGCAATCATCCGGCGCGGCTTCCAAGGCCATGATGTTGTTGAGCGAGGCGCGCGGGACATTGATTTCCAAGCGTGAATATCCGTCCGAGATGAATGTGACCGGCCAGGAGCCGCGCATCGGCGTATTCGTCTGCCATTGCGGCAAGAATATCGGCGGCGTGGCTGATGTGCCGGCTATCAGGGATTATGCCAAGACCCTGGCCAATGTGGTTTATGTGGAAGATAGTTTATATACCTGTTCGTCCGATACCCAGAAGAAAATCAAGGAGATGATTAAGGAGCATAATCTTAACCGCTTGGTAGTGGCATCCTGCACGCCGCGCACGCACGAGCCGCTGTTCCGCAATACCTGCCGCGAGGCGGGCCTGAATCCATACTTGTTTGAGATGGCGAATATCCGCGACCAGAATACCTGGGTGCATATGTTCGAGCCGGCCAAGGCCACCCAGAAGGCCAAGGACCTGGTTCGGATGGCAGTTGCCAAGTCACGGATGCTGGAGCCGCTCTATAACCGTTCGCTTGATGTGGAGCATGATGCACTGGTCATCGGCGGAGGCGCCAGCGGAATGACCTCGGCGCTGGAACTGGCCAATCAGGGATTTACCACGCATCTGGTGGAGCGTTCTGAGGAGCTGGGCGGCCAGATGAAACACCTTTATTACATGCTGGAAGAAAGTTATAAACCGCAGGATGAATTGACGGCTTTGATTAGCAAAGTCAGCACACATCCCAAGATTAAGTTATATACCTCAACCAATGTAAAGGTGATTGAGGGTTCAATGGGTAATTTCAAGACCACCCTGGAAACGCCTAAAGGCGAGGTGGTATTCAAACACGGCACAGCAGTGGTAGCCACCGGAGCTGAGGAATACAAGCCCAAGGAGTATCTCTATGGCCAGGACTCAATGGTCATTACGCAGGTAAAGTTTGAGGAAAAGATAGCCCGCAAGACGAATATCGAGCCGCATACGCAGGGTTCTTATGTTTCCAAGCCGCAATTGGTGGGCGCGGCCAGCAACCCGGATTTGGACAAGGTGAATTCCGTGGTGATGATTCAGTGCGTGGGTTCGCGCGACAAGGAACATCCTTATTGCTCGCGTATCTGCTGTTCTATGGCCATAAAGAACGCCCTGCGCTTTAAGAAATTCAAGCCGGAGGCGCCGGTTTATGTCCTGTATCGCGACATCAGGTCTTATGGGTTTAACGAGGAATACTATCGTAATGCGCGCGAGCAGGGTGTGGTTTTCCTGCGTCATAATGATGACGAGAAGCCGGAAGTGGCCCGGAAGAACGGCAAGCTGACTGTAACTATTACCGACCCGATCATCAACCAGAGGGTAATGTTGGAGACAGACTTAATAGTATTGTCAGCCGGCACGGTTGCCGAGCCGGGCAATGAGGAATTAGCCAAGAAGCTCAAGGTTCCGCTGACCGCGGACAAGTTCTTCCTGGAGGCCCATATGAAGTTGCGGCCGGTGGACTTTGCCACGGAAGGCGTTTATCTCTGCGGCTTGGCGCATTCACCGAAGAATATAGATGAAAGTATTATTCAGGCCTGCGGCGCGGCTTCAAGGTCATCAACTATTTTAGGTAAGGATAGGATTGAACTTGATGCGATTGTCAGCGAGGTGGTTGACGAGAATTGCGATGGCTGCGCTTATTGCGTTGACCCCTGCCCGTACCATGCGCTGGCCTTGATTGAGTATGCCCGCGACGGGGCGATCAAGAAGACGATTGACCGTGATTTGGCGCTCTGCAAGGGATGCGGGGTCTGTCAGGCCACCTGCCCCAAGGGTGGTATTGTGGTCAATAACTTTAAATTGCCGCAGATACAGGCGATGGTGGCCGCAGCATTAGAGTCGTCGACAACTTAAATGAGGAGTAGATTATGAGTGAGACACAAACTTCAACCGGGGAACAGACCGCGACTAATACATTTGAACCATTAATTATTGTTTACTGTTGTAACTGGTGTTCTTATGCCGGCGCAGACTTGGCCGGGACATCACGTTTACAGTATCCGTCAAATATTCGCATTATCCGCGTAATGTGCTCAGGCATGGTTCATCCTAATTTAGTCGTGGAGGCATTAACCAAAGGAGCTAATGGGGTTTTGATGTTGGGTTGCCATATCGGCGATTGCCATTATCTGGAAGGAAACTTAAAGGCCCAGGGGCGCATAGAGGCCATCCAGCTTTTGCTGGATGATATGGGTGTGGAACGGGATCGGTTCCGGCTGGAATGGGTTTCGGCTTCGGAAGGCCCGCGCTTCGCCCAGGTTATCAAGGATATGACAGAGCAGATAAAGAATCTTGGTCCCAGCTCGTTCAGGCAGTATTAGTTAGTTTAGTAGGAGCGCCCTATAGTAGGGCGTTGAGGCGGTGGAGAGGGTAAAAGGAGTTAGTATGAAGATAGACAATAACCTTCCACTATATTCTATTTCGGTTGTGGCCAAGCTCTGCTCGACTCCGATAAGGATGCTGCGAGAATATGAGAAACAGGGATTAATCAAACCGAAGAAGGTCAACCGGCGGCGCTTATTCACGGTTAACGAGGCGGGTTTTATCAAGGATATCAGATATTATCTGGCCGAGAAAAGGATGACCATTAACGGGCTGAAGGAGTTTTATCTCAGGTCTTCTTGCTGGGAAATCAAGCAGTGCAACCGCCGGCAATGTCCGGCCTACGGTAAATTAGACAAGCAATGCTGGGAGGTAGTGACGCACCATAAAATATGCGACGGTAAGGCTTGTCCCTCTTGTCCGATTTTTATTATTAAGACGTCTTTATGTGGTAAGCAAAACAAGAAATACGAGAGCCACTTTGCCTACGAGGCGGGTGGTGTTAGAGCCAAATGAATCATCCCGATAAAAACTATCGGGATAACTGGCTGTAAAGCTCCTTCGTCGCTAACAGCCAGTAAGGAGTTAAAGTATGCCAATAAATTACCGCGTTATCAGCAACAAGAAATATATGTGGGACGGCAAGGTCTATGACAACGAGGGTGATGCCCTTAATGCCGCATCTGGTTACAAGAAGGATAACTTTGACGTCCAATTAATCCAGGAGGAAGGCAAACATTATATTTATACTCGGCGTGTGGCTGCCGCGTCAACTACCGCGAGTTAAAGAATAATATTATAAACCCGAAAGGAGGGAAATATGCCAGTAAGAGTGGCTGAAGAGTGGCTGAACATCTGTGGCGGATGTGAAGTTACTATTTTGGACATAGGCGAACCGCTCTTGGACCTTCTGCCCCAGTTGGAGTTCGTGCACATCCCGGTGCTGGCGGACAACAAATACTTCGGGCAGGTCGGCGAGAAGAGCGCTATGGAGATTCCCCAGGCAGATGTGGGAATCATCTCCGGCGGTATCCGCAATGAAAAGGAAAAGCATGTGGCTGAGGAAATGCGCAAGAAGTGCAAGACCATTGTTGCGCTCGGCTCCTGCGCCTGCTTTGGCGGAATTCCGGCTATGGCGAACATGTGGAATCTGCAGGGCCTTTATGACAAGGTCTATCGTGACAGCGTCACGACAGAGAAGGGCGAGACCCCCAAGGAAAACCTACCGCCACTCCTTGACAGGGTATATGCTTTGGACGAGGTGATTAAGGTTGATGTGGCCATCCCCGGCTGCCCGACGTCTCCGGACTGGGTGGTCGGCGCATTGACTTCTCTTCTGACCGGCAAGCCTTTTGTCATGCCGGAAAAGAGCGTCTGTGATGAATGCCCGACCAAGCGGGAGAAGAAAGCCGCCGGCGGCCAGATTAAGAGACCTTTGGAATCGATTACCTTTAAGCAGGGTGAGCCATGGGAAAATACCCGTTGCTTTATGGAACAGGGATTCCTTTGTCTGGGTCCTGTGACCAAAGCCGGATGCGCCGGTGGGACCACCGAGCCAGGTGAATCAAAAGTGCCACGTTGCATCAAGGGCTATATGCCTTGCCGCGGCTGTTTTGGGCCAATCCGCAAAGGCGCCAATCCATTGGTTGATATGATGACGGCGATTTCCTCAATCGGACTAGATGCCAAACAAGTTGCAGACCGCAGGGCTTTGCTTAACAGGTATATCGGCGGTCAGGGACGCTTGAAGCCCATACCTGAACCAAAGGGTGGAGCCCAAGCACAGAAAGGAGGCGCAGAATGCCAGGCAAGACCATAACTATTGCGCCGGTCAGCCGAATTGAAGGTCACGCCAAGATAACCATTCAACTGGATGACGGCGGCAATGTCCAAGATACATGGGTAAATGTCGTGGAACTCAGAGGTTTCGAGAAGTTCTGCCTGGGCCGGCCTGTGGAAGAGATGCCTCGTATCGTCACGAGCATCTGCGGTGTTTGTCCCTGGTCGCATCATCTGGCGGCAGCCAAGGCCTGCGATGCGGTTTTCGGGGTGGCACCGACTCCGACCGGGGCAAAACTGAGAGACCTCTGCAACAGTATTGCCTATACCGAGGAGCATATCCTGCATTTCTTCTTCCTGGGCGGTCCGGATTTCGTAATGGGACCGGATGCCGATCCGTCAGTAAGAAATGTCATTGGGATTGCCAAGGCCAATCCTGAGATAGGCAAGAAGGTGGTTCGTAACAGGCACCTGGGCGCCAGGATGCTTAACATCGTTTCCGGTAAGTCCATTCATCCGGTCACAGCGGTTCCGGGCGGATTCTCCAAGCCGCTTACCGAGGATGAACGCAAAAAGGTCCTGCCCATGGCTGAAGAGGTATTGGAGTTTGCTAAGTTCTCCATCAAGTTTGCTAAGGAGAGCATCTTCCCCAAATACCTTGATGTTGTAAAGACCTTAGCGGTCATTAAGACTGGATTTATGGGAACGGTGGACAAGGATGGAGCGCTTAATTGCTATGACGGTAAAATCAGATTGATGAAGCCGGATGGCACATACACCGATTTTACCTATGACAAGTACACGGATTACATCGAGGAGAAAATCCTTAACTGGTCATATCTCAAGTTCCCGTATGCCAAGACCTGGGGTGAGGGCTTCTCTATGGATTTGAACAATCCTAAGGGAATCTACCGGACCAATACATTGGCCCGCATTAACGTGGCGGAAAAAATGGCTACCCCGCTGGCGCAGAAGGAATTTGAGGAATTCCGCAAGAACTTCGGCCGACCGGCCCAATTGACCCTGCTTTATCACTGGGCCAGATTGATTGAACTCCTGTATCATGCGGAACATGCGGTGGAACTCCTGAACGATAAGGATATCACAGGCAAGGAGACCCGGGTGAAGGTAACGCCCAGGGCCGCACGTGGAGTAGGTTGCGTGGAAGCGCCCCGCGGGACGCTGATTCACGACTATACCACCGATGCGGACGGTCTCTTGACTAATTGCAATCTGATAGTTGGCACCACCCACAACAATGCCGCGATTAATATGTCCGTCAAGCAGGCGGCCCAACTCCTGATTAAAGGCGGAAAATATGATCAGGGTATGATGAATAAGGTGGAGATGGCTATCAGGGCTTATGACCCCTGTCTGTCTTGCGCGACGCATAATCTTGACGGGACTTTACCTGTTAAGGTTACCATTATGAATGCCAAGGGCAAAGTGGTTGATACACTGGTAAACTAAAAAGGACAAAAATAGGGGCGTCCCGGCTAATGGGGCGCCCCTATATACCCATTATGGAAACATCTGATTATTATAGTAAGAATATATTGGTGCTGGGTTGCGGCAATATCCTTTACGGCGATGACGGATTCGGGCCGGATGTGGCCGATTATATTTCAAGCAATTATAAGATACCGGAAAATGCCGCGGTGGTAAACCTGGGTTTATCCACCCGGGGATTTATATTTGATATTTTATTGAGCGAACAGAGGCCAAAATGTATTGTGGTGGTCGATGCGGTTACCTGTGAAGGTAAGAAGCCGGGCGAGATATTCGAAATTCCGCTGGATAATCTCTGCAAGGAAAAGGTAGACGATTTCTCGTTCCACCAGGGACCGACATCAAATCTGCTTAGGGAATTAAGGGATATCTGCGGTGTTGGGATAGTGATTCTGGCCTGCCAGCCGCAGGGGATTCCCAAGGAAATGACCAGGGGGCTGTCAGAGCCGCTTAAGAAATCGGTTATTAATATGAGCGAGCTTATTTATAATAGATATTTGAATCATGAAATAAACAAGGAGAATTTGAAATATGCCAACCCAAGCAACTGTAATGCCCGATGCTAAGTTCCTTAAACAGATGGACGATAAAATCAAGGTAAATGTCAATCTGTGTTTCCAGTGCCGGAAGTGTTCGGCCGGATGCCCGATGGCTTATGCCATGGACTATACTCCGGCTCAGCTTATCCACGCCATTCGCCTGGGATTGAAGGATATTGTCATTAACAGCAAGACTATGTGGATGTGCTCTTCCTGCCAGACCTGCACGACCCGCTGCCCGCAGGAGGTTGATATTGCCAGGGTGATGGATACGGTCAAGATCCTTGCGGTGGCCGAGGGGATTAAACCCCCAGTTTCCAGCGTGCATACGTTCAATAAGGCGGCCTTGCGCAACATCAAATGGCTGGGCCGGATGTATGAACTGGGCATGATTGGCGACCTGAAGATGCGCACCTTTGAGTTCTTTAAGGATATGGGCTTGGGCATGAAGATGTTTATGAAGGGCAAACTGAAGATTATTCCTTCGGTTTCCCCGGGCCGGACCCTGACCACCTGGAAGATATTCTCCAGGTCTGCCAAGAAAGATAGGAGTAACTAATGAATACAAAATATGCTTATTATCCGGGCTGTTCGCTGCATTCCACCGGCGCTGAATATGATGTGTCATTCAAGAAGGTGGCCGGGAAGTTGGGAGTAGAACTGGCCGAGGTTCCGGGCTGGGTTTGCTGCGGGACTTCACCGGCCCATAGCGCTTCACATCTCCTGTCCATTGCCTTGCCGGTTAAGAATCTTTCCCTGGTTGAGACCATGGCTAAGGACGTGGTGGTTCCCTGCGCGGCCTGCTATTCCAGGTTTAAGTTCGCCACCTATGAAATGGGGCACGACAATAAATTGGCCGAGGATGTCAAGGAGGTTATCGGTTCATCATTCCAGAATAAAGTCAAGGTCTTACATCCGCTGGAAATATTCGCTCAGATACCTCCGGACGCATTAAAAGCTCAGGTTAAAGAAAACCATAAGGACAAGGCGTTAAAGGTAGTGTGTTATTACGGCTGTCTGCTGACCAGGCCGCCCAAGGTAATGCAGTTTGACGATGTGGAATACCCGATGACCATGGACAAGGTTCTGGAAAATACCGGTTATCAAATCCTGGACTGGTCTTATAAGACCGATTGTTGCGGCGCCAGCTTTGCCCTGAGCGAAACCGATGCGGTTCTGACCCTGACCCAGAAGATTCTCAAGAACGCCAAAGAGGTCGGGGCTGATGCCATTGCCGTGGCCTGTCCGCTCTGCCACGCCAATCTGGACACCAGGCAGACGGATATTAATGCCAAATACAATACCGATTACAACATCCCGATATATTACTTTACCCAACTGATGGGTCTGGCATTCGGTTATAGTCCCAAGGAAATGGGAGTAAATAAGCATTTGACAGAAGCGACAATGAACGTTTAGGCAAAGGAGGCTATTGTGCACGAATGGGGATTGACGGCTGATGTGGTGGAAGAGGTTAAGAAACAAGCCGCTAAGAATGATATTGTTAAGGTAACCAAGGTTCAGATTGGCCTGGGGAAAAAGGCCGACCTGAGCGAAAGAGCATTCCGGACCTGCTTTAAGGTCCTGGCCAAGGAAACTATTATGGAAAAGGCGCGGCTGGCTTTTACCAAAAGACCGGACCATATTATCATCGTGAATACTATCGAGGGTAAGCAAGAGTGAAGACGGCACAATCCATTATTAATGAAGAAGCTTTAAGCAGGATGCTCTCTGAAAGCCAGGATTCTGCGCCGGCGGCCATCCGCCGTATCATAGCCAAGGCCCGCCTTAAAAAGGGATTAACCGTAGAAGAAGTCGCCTACCTGGTTAATATTAAGGATAAATCGTTATTAAAGGAACTCTTTGAGACGGCCGCCCTGATTAAGCAGGAGATTTACGGTGAGCGGTTGGTTTTCTTTGCGCCATTATACGTCTCTGATTACTGCGTCAATGACTGCGCATATTGCAATTTCCATACCCGGAATAAGGAATTATCGCGCCGGCGGCTGACCCTTGACGAAGTAGCCCAGCAGGCCGAATTTATCATCAATCACGGCCATAAACGGATTCTTCTTGAATTAGGCGAAGACCCGGCCCATAATGAGATTGATTATGTGGTTGACGTGATTGACCGGATATACTCGGTCCGGACTCCCAAGGGCAATATCCGGCGTGTCAATGTCAATATCGCGGCCACTACCGTGGATGATTACCGGAAACTAAAGTCCGCCAAAATCGGCACCTATCAGCTCTTCCAGGAAACCTACCACCGACCGACCTATGAGAAACTGCACCAAGGCCCCAAGGCCGATTATGACCGCCAGATAACCGCCCATACCCGGGCCTTCGAGGCCGGGGTTGACGATGTGGGCCTGGGTGTTCTCTTCGGTCTTTATGACTGGCGTTTTGAGACGCTGGGCCTGGTGGCGCACGCCTTGTATCTGGATCAGACCTACGGAGTAGGTCCGCATACTATTTCCGTGCCGAGAATCTGCCCGGCCAGCAGCGTGGATTATAAACCGGAATACCCGGTCTCTGACAATGATTTCCTGAAGCTTATTGCTATATTGCGTCTGGCCGTGCCCTATACTGGGATGATTATCTCCACCCGTGAAAGTGCTGAGATACGAAAGATTGCTTTTAAGATAGGCATTTCCCAGGCCAGCGCCGGCTCGGTCACCACCACCGGCGGCTACGGCAAGGCATCACTGCAGGCCCAGTTCACGGTCCACGACAACCGTTCTTTGGAAGAGGTTATCCGTGAAGTGATTAAGGACAAGATGATACCCAGTTTCTGCACGGCCTGTTACCGGAGCGGCCGGACCGGCGAACGGTTTATGAAACTATCCAAGCCCGGTGAAATCCACAAATTCTGCCGGCCTAATGCGCTGCTGACCTTTGCCGAATACCTCTATGATTGCACCACCAACGGCATTACGGAATCAGGAATGCAGCTCATCGTGGATTATCTGGAGCAGATAGAAGACGAGCCGATTCGCGCCGAAACCCGCCGGCGCCTGGCCGATATCAAGAACGGCAAACGCGATTTGTATTTTTAGTCGCGGTTTGAACGCAATTAATTACTGCGACTTATCCTGAGCAAAGCGAATGGTTAGGGCGAATTACAGCCCCTTATCCTGCATCAGCGGGGTCCCGATGCATATCGGGGTTAAGCCATTTAGAATTCTTTCAGTATAAACCCCACAAAGGGATAAACCCTAAATTCCACCTTGGTTCCTGTCATAATCCGAGCATAATTATCATGTCTTTTTTATATAACTCATTATGCTATAGAATATTGTATAAAATATTACTCTGCAAAACTAGGGGGAGGGGGTATGGTGGGGGGTAGTACCCTTGGCGCTACGGAGGTACGTTATCGGCCCGACGGAGGTACGTCACCGGCACTACCGAGGTGCATTCCAGGCGCTACAGAGGCATATTCTAGGCGCTACAAAGGTATATTCCAAGCGCTACAAAGGTACATTCCAGGCGCTACAAAGGTATGCTCCAGGCGCTACGAAGGTATGCTTCTGGCGCTACGAAGGTATGCTTCTGGCGCTACAGAGGTATGCTTCCGGCACTACGGAGGTATGCTTCCGGCGCTACGGAGGCACGTCACCGGCACTATCATCGGTGTATGCTCACCATCCCTATAGGGTGGTAAAAAAAGAGGTTATTTATTGGTTTTTACTGAGAAGGAATCGGTAAAATACTTAGTTGGCTTTCATTTATCTATTTACAGATAATTCGTCAGCATCATCGGCGAGGTCATAGCGGTTAGGGGGTGAGGTGATAGTGGTCAGATAGTTTTTATCAATCATTAAAATACCATTTTTATTGACCCCGTTAGAGATGTTTAATATACTAAATGATTAGTAGTATCAGGATATTTAGTAATGGTGATTAGTAACAAGATACTGGTAATACGGTCATCCCGATGGAATGACCTATCTCTAACGGGGTTGACACTGGCTAATTAGAAAGGTTCTACGCATGAAGAGAAAACTGTTGATTATGGGCGCGGCCGGCAAGGATTTCCACGTCTTTAATACCCTCTACCGGGATAATCCGGACTATGAGGTGGTCTGCTTTACCGCTACCCAGATACCTAATATTGATAACCGGATGTATCCGACAGAACTGGCCGGTTCAATGTATCCCAAGGGAATCCAGATTAAGCCGGAGGCCATGTTGGTTGACCTGATTAAAGAGCATAAGGTTCAGGAGGTGGTGTTTGCTTATAGCGACGTTTCTTACGAATATATTGATGGCAAGAAAAAGATGGTTCAGGCCGCCGGGGCGGAGTTTACCCTGCTGGACCCGGTTAAGGTGATGCTCAAGTCCACCAAGCCGGTCATCGCGGTCTGCGCGGTCCGGACCGGCGCCGGCAAAAGCCCGGCTAGCCGTCGGGTGGTTGATATCCTCAAGAAATACAACAAGAAGACCGCGGTGGTGCGCCATCCCATGCCCTACGGCGACCTGGTCAAGAGCACGGTCCAGCGCTTTGCCACCTTTGAAGACCTTATCAAATACGATTGCACCATTGAGGAGCGTGAGGAATACGAGCCGCATCTCCAAAAAGGCGCTTTGGTCTATGCCGGTGTGGATTACGAGAAGATTTTGCGCGAGGTGGAAAAGGAAGCGGATGTGGTTATTTGGGACGGCGGCAATAACGATACGCCATTCTACAAGCCGGACCTACACATCACGATTTGCGACCCGCTCCGGCCGGGACACGAACTCTCCTATTACCCGGGCCGGGAGAATTTCGAGATGGCTGATGTTCTGATTATAAATAAGGTGGATACGGCCAAGACCGAGGATGTGGAGTCCATCCTCAAGAATGCTAAGCAGTATAATCCCAATGCCCAGATAATTATGGCTAATTCGCCGGTCTTTGTTTCTGACTCGGATAAGATTAAGGGGAAAAAGGTCCTGGTTATAGAGGACGGCCCGACCGTGACGCACGGCGAGATGGGCTATGGTGCTGGTTTTATCGCGGCTAAGAAATACGGCGTGGCTGAGATTGTTGACCCCAGACCCTATGCTAGCCAGGGTATCAAAGAGGTATTTGCGAAGTATCCCAAGACCACCCAGGTTCTGCCGGCCGTGGGTTATAGTTCCAGGCAGATTAAAGATCTTGAAGAAACCATTGAGAATTGTCCCTGCGACGTGGTTATTATTGCCACCCCGATAAACCTGGCCCGGATAGTCAAGATAAACAAGCCCTGGGTCCAGGTGACCTATGAGATAGAAGAGATTTCTAAGCCACGGTTAGGGGATATTATGGCGCAGAAATTCGGCTGGCAGGGCCAGAGCCAATTCGGAAGCCGGCCCGGGATGCAGATGCTGGCGAGACCGTAAAATAAGAGTGATGAAGAAGGGTTGGGATGAACCCAGCCCTTCCCTAAATCAGAAAGGAAGGGCTGGGTGAATACACAATTTCCCGAACTGATACCCCGTCTGGAGAGTTATTCCACGATAAAGACCTGGCGCGAGCATGATGGCCGATATCGTCTCCAGGGTACCAGATGCCGTAAATGCTCCGAGAAATGGTTTCCGCCCCGGGTTGGGCTTCCCTGTCCCAAATGCCACGCGATTAATATGGAGCCGTATGAATGCGCCCGGACCGGCGAGGTAATTTCGTTCCAGCTGGAGGTGATGGGCTATCCGGCGATGGGCTACGGAGAATTGTCGCCCCGCAAGATATGTATTATTAAACTGGATGACGGCATCCATATCATCGGTGAGGTGGTTGATTGCGGCGAGAATGACGTTCATCCGGCCGAACCCACCAAGAATAAGTCCGGCACCCGGGTCAAGATGGTCTTCCGCAAGCAGAAACGCGAGGAAACCGGCAATTGGATGTACGGCTATAAGTTCGTGATTGACCCAGCACATAAGAAATAAGATTAAACTGTTATTCCAGTAATTTCATTGTATGTACTGTTCAGTTAAACATTAGACCTCATAATTATGTGCTGGGTTGATAAATAACGCCTGATGAAGTATCCATTTTTACTTGTCATCTTCATTATCCACGCCCTGGCATTCGGCAATCTCTACCGTAAAAATCGGAAATACTACTACCTGATACTTACCTTTGGATTCCTGTTTCTAATCGGTTATTATCTGCCGATGACGCTTAAGGCTGAGATGACTACCTTGCTGATTATTGTGCGCTGGACCGGGATTACCGTGGCCACGGTCGGCGGCGTATTGCTGCTTAAGGCCCAGTTGAAGTCGTTGAAGCTCTGGCTGATGATGAATCCTAAGACCATGATGCTATTTTTGCGGATAATCCTTGCCTACGTCAAGTTCAAAGATAAAATGAATCGGGTATTTAACAATAAAGAAGGAGATAAATCAACTATGTCTAAGACGCCGCTGTATATAATGGTAATCTTTCTGTGCCTGGTGGCAGTATTTGCATCTAATAGTTTCATAAGTTCGCGCGTGCCAGATATGCTGACCAAGGGCGATCTGAGGATTGTTTATAAGCATGCCAAGGAGGAAGACGCCGGATATCCCTACCGTTTTAACCTGACCGTTTCCTCGCGCTCGGTTAAGGTTCCGGCCGACGGTGTCAAGGTCTACTGGATGAAGGGCGAGGATTACCGGGCCAAGAAGGATAACCTGCAGAAATCAGATTTCAATGTCACCACCATGGAAACCACCGGCGACGGCCTGTTTACCGCTTTGTTGCCGACCAGGGAGAAGAACACCCGTTACGCCATGTTTATGGAAATTAATGATGCCCAGAATAACCTGATTGCGACTATGCCACCTTTACCTGACGATCCGCCGAGGTTAGGATCAAACGGTACAGGTAATGAGCTGGAAAAACACCAATTCTACGGGATTTCTTACAAAACAGACCCCAACAAATACGGCTTGTTGGTTCATATCGTGCTGATGTTGGTGGCGTTGATGTTGTTGATTCACGCCTTTTATTACGCCTTTAACTATCTCTGGAATCGCCAGGATTGGATTATCGGCAAATCCGCCTCTTCGCTGTTCTGGGGCATCCTCTGCTACGGCATCTCGGCCTTCCCGCTGGGTATCTGGATTGAATACGAAAAATACGGCACCTATTGGACCGGATTCCCGCTGGGCTGGGATATAACGGACTCCAAGACGCTGTTTAATTTCGTCTATTGGGCAATGGTGGTTATCCTGTTGAAGGGGACCATCTTCTCCAAGGACAAGGCCAAAGATTTAATCAGTTATAAAACCTATGCCTGGGTGGCGATTCTGGGCGGTATCCTGACCATAGTGGTCCGGTTTGCCATCCCGCATGGAGACCTATAAAAAGAGGAGAGATGATAGATGACAGATGAAAGTAAATTTCCAAAATGGCCGTTGTATGTGACCGTAGGTGTCGGATTGATTATTGCCTTGTATTATTCCTTCGGGATGCTCATGGCGGTAACCAGCAAGCATCGGGCCAAAGAGGCCGGACCATACAAAGTGGAATTCTCGGAACGGGGCGAGCGGATGCTGGGTGTCCCGTGCCGGCTGATGCTCCAGGTGGTTTCCGAGGCGAAACCGAAATCTATTAACCTGGCGTATTACACCTTGAATCGTGAAGAAGCCGGCCCGGCCATGATTTATCACAAGATCCCCATGACAAAGACGTTTGAGTCCAGGCCGATGATTCAGGCCGGCAACAGCGGGCTTTATTCGGTGATTCTGCCGCCGCTGAAGGAGATGGCCGCGCAGTACTTTTATTATTTTGTCCTGACTGACGAATCCGGCAAGGCCTACGATTTCAATCCGGCCGGAGATGCCAAGAATCCAGAGCCCGGCTGTATTACCTACCGCGGCGAAGGCACGCACTGGGTGACGGTGCTGCATATCGCGCTGATGATTCTGGTGGTATTCTTTATGCTCCACGTAGTTTATTCTTCATTAGCGCACATTGCCCGGAGCGACTACCCGATAGGCCGGGCGGTTCACGCCGGCTGGTGGGCCAATATATTCTTCTTCCTGACCAGTTTCCCCATCGGGCTGTATGTCTCCGGAGTGGCTTATGGCCGGCCCTGGACCGGCGTGCCGCAGGTATGGGCCTGGAACGACGCCGATAACAAGAGTTTGGCTATTTTTATCTACTGGGTGGTTATCCTGTTCCTTATTTGGGGCGTGAGCAAGGGTAAGAATAAAATCAGCCCGAAGGCGTATGCCTGGCTGAGTTTACTCGGCGCCATCGCGACTATATATTTGTTTCTGTCCGGTGGGCACAACTAACTCAAAAGATGAGAGATGATAGAAAAAAGATGATAGATAGGAGAGGTTAGAGATATGTCACAGGAATTCTGGAGATGGAAAGAGTATAACAAAAAGGTGGACGGGGCCAAGGACTGGAAGGACGCCAAGATTATCACGGCCGGCGTGGACGTCGGCTCGGTTTCCTCCAAGGTCGCCATTATGGCGGACGGCGAGCTGTTTTCCTATAGTTTGATGCGCACCGGCTCGGACAGCGCCCAGAGCGCTACCAAGGCCATTAACGGGGCTATGGAAGGCACCGGACTGACCATGGATAAGATTCATTACGTGGTCGGCACCGGCTACGGCCGGGTCAATGTGCCCTTTGCCAAGAAGGCCATTACCGAGATTGCCTGCCACGCTAGAGGCGCTAATTTTATCTGGGGACCGACCGTTAAGACCGTGCTGGATATGGGCGGACAGGATTGCAAGGCCATCAAATGCGACGAAAAGGGCAAGGTTACCGCATTCCTAATGAACGACAAATGCGCGGCCGGCACCGGACGCGGCATGGAGGTCTTTGCCGACCTACTCTCGGTCCAGATAGAACAGATGGGCGACCTGTCATTCACGGTTGATAAGGAACCTGACCCGGTCTCCTCAACCTGCGTGGTCTTTGCCAAATCCGAGGCAGTCGGTTTGTTACGTCAGGGCTGGACCAAGGAAAAGGTCATTGCGGCCTATTCTTCGGCTATGGCCCATCGGGTATTTACTCTGCTGGAAAAGGTCGGGGTGGAAAAGGATTTTGTTATTACCGGCGGCATCTCCAAGAACAGAGGTGTGACACAAAGGATAGAAAACGAGTTGAAGATAATCGCGCTACCCAGGCCGGCCAAGTATGATGCGGCATTAGCTGGGGCCATGGGCGCGGCATTGTTTGCAAAAGCATTGGTGGAGAAAGCTAAATAGCAGAAATTTATGCTCGCAAATTATGGTTACAAGGACGGTTCAGGGGATTTCTTCATTACCATAGACACGGATAAATGCACCGGCTGTGGCGACTGCATCAAAGCCTGCCCGGCTAAGGTTCTGGAGATGATAACCGACGAAAGCGACCCGTTCCGAGAGATACCGGTGGTGGCCGTGACCGACGAGCACCGCAAGAAAATCAAGTATTCCTGTTCACCTTGTAAGGGCGCCGAGCATAAATCAGCTTCAGACCTGCCCTGTGTTAAATCATGTGCCCCAGGCGCCATTGCGCATTCGTGGTAAGATCTTATTTCGGCCCAAACTAAGCGAGGCGGGGGGGAGTCACCGCGTTCAAACAGGCCATAAACAAAAAACCCCTCCGACTTTTACATCGGAGGGGTTTTTCTTAAAACCCGTGTGCGTTAATTACCACAGTACGGTCATTAACAGAGAAACTGAGTTGTTGTCAACTTCCGGACCGCCTGTGACTGTATCTGGTTCGGTGTTGGTTGTGTAATCCAGTTTCAGAGTTGAATTGTCCGAAAGCTTGTGGCCGCCGCCGATTGACATACGGGTCCAGGTATCAACCGTATCATCAACAGAGCTGTAACGGAATGCCACAAACCACTGCTTGTCTACATTGTAAAGAGCGTCAAGCATCATTGTGGTTGTCTCTTCAATGAGGTTCATTGGTCCCTTGGCTCCTGCGCCGTAAGCCAGTCTGAGTACTGCCTTGGCATCGCTGGCCAGCGGGGCCTTGGTCGGGTCAAACTTCTGGGCGCCTTCCAGCACGTCAAGACGAACGTTCAGTTCGTAGCCTTTGCTGTACATTCCCGCGGGTAATCCGGGAGGAACTGCAAGTGTGGCTAGGAAGCTATCAAACAGGTCGCTTGACATTGCAATGGTATTGCCGCCGCCTGCTAATCTCCCTGAATCATACTGTGACAGAGAGAAATAAAGCGGCATGCTCTTCATTGTGGCCATTGCTTTTACGACGTATGCCTTGGTATTGGTGTCATCGGTTGCGCCATTACCATTCAGAAATGACAGTGAATAGCCCAAGGTTACCGGCAGTTCGATTGGGAGCGCCTTCTGCCTGAATTCAACGCCCAGGTCTTCGCCAGCTAAGCCGCCGATTGAATTGTTAACCAGGGCGTTTTCCACCGGGTTGTTGCTCCAGGTCTCTTCGCCGAAGTTAACTTTTATCAGGCCGACATAGATATCCGGGTTGACCGTGTCGCTCTTGGCCAATTTCTTAATGACATTGGTCAATTTAACGTAAGCATAATCAGCGCCATTAGCTGTGCCGTTGTCAAAGTTTAATCTCAGGACTGCTGAGGTGTCTGCGTCGAAAGTGGCATTGAGTTTTACCTTGGCATCCGGAGCGCCGAAAGTGCCTGGGGTGGTGTTACCTAGTGTGCCATTGTCCATATAACCAGCGGCAAGGCGGCTGCCATCAAATGTTACCTTGACATCTTCGGCTAATACCGGAAGCGCCAAAAAGGCGATGGCCGCGATTACGCATAATAGTGTCTTCATTATTTATTCTCCTTAAAGTTAGGACATTTAATCCTCAAATCCTGCTATCTAATCCGGATAACCGACTTTTGGATTGCTTCTGCCGCCTCGTGACAGAAGGGGCTTTGGTCCTTATCAAAACCCGGCTCGTTCCTTCCCTTCTTCAGTATGAGCCGAGACCTCATACCATCAGCTTTCACCCCCTTTCGGTGGAAAGGGAAAGAATAATTAAAAGACTATATACTAAATTATCGTCAATATGTCAATGATTTATAATATTTTATTTAAAATATTATTTATGTCTAACCGTATTATGATAAAGGGGATGAAGCAAGAAAAGCTGGTAAAGACCGGTTATTCATCACGGATATCCAGGGTGGTTCTGAGGGTGGCGATGGCGGTTATGATCTCTCCACGCATGGATTCATTCGTAACCTTGCCCAGCAGTGTTCTGAGGGTGAATATATCCTCTTTTTCGCCGATATTGGCCAGGATTCTGACCGCGCTGAGCACCAAATCCGGCTCGTTGCTGTCCAATAGGCCCCTGATAACCGGCAGGGAGCGCTGGTTTTTAATGCCTTGGAGCGAGCGGGTAATCTGGTCTGCCAGATTGCGGTAGATTTGATCCTGGGTTCTTTTCCAGCGGTTAATCAGGTCATAATAGCCGCTGACCAGGAGTTCCACTGAAAAGCCGGAAAAGGCGTCCGAAGAGGTAATTCGGGCTATCTTCTGGATGGCCTGAAGGGTTAGGTCGCTATTGCCCTGGGCAATGATATTTTTGAGAAGTTCAAATGCCTGGGTATCTCCCAAAATAACGGCGGTTTCCAGGCAGGCCAGTTTGACCTTGGGGTCAGTGCTGGCCAGGCCGATATCAACCAGGCGGTTGACCAGGCGCTGTTTGCCCTGGGCGTTCTCCAGTGACATAATCGTTTTTATGGTCGCCAGCTTTACCAGGTCATTCTTGTCTTCGGATAAGGCATAGAGCCGCACGAGTGTCTTTTCACGGTCGGATTTGTCTCCCAAGCGGACAATGGCCCGGCTGGCAGATAATATTATTCGGTAATCGGTCTCGTTCTTCAGTAGCTCATAAAGAAGCGGCAGCGCCGAGTTATCCGAGATGCCGGCTAGGGATTCCAGGGCCGCGTTAAAGAGGGGGTTGTCTTTACTCTCGCCCTTTTTTATGATATTGACCAGAATCTTTATCAGTTCGGCGGTATTGGCCGCGCCGATGGATTTTTTATCCTGAAGTGCGGTCAGGCACAGTTTCCTGGTATCGGTGTCCGTATTTGCGAAGATATCCAGCAAGATTATAGCGCCGCGGGATGGGTTAATCCCCACGAGCGTCTCGGCCGCGGCTGAACGGTATTCTATATAATAGCCGGATGATTTTATGATCGCCTCAAGTTCCGGATACAGTTTTTCAGAGCCGACCCGGCTTAAAACCCGGCCCAGATACACGGAGTTATATTTTCCTGATGGCGTGCTTTTAAGGATTTCCATCAAAGAAGGGATGGTTTCTTCGCCCATTCCGGTCAGGATTGCCTCAGCCGCCAATGCTTTGTCAAAGTCATTACGTTCGCTGAACTGTTTGAGCAGCTCCAGGAGATGTTTAGCTCGGTCGGCCATATTATCGCCGACCGGCAAATCAAATCCGATTGGTTTTATGCTGATGCTGAAGGCAACCCGTTCACCGGCTTTTACCGGATGTACGGAATTTTTCCACTCCACCTGCACGGTTCCTTCATCAACGCTGACCGTAGTGATTTTGATACCTTCGGCGCTTATTACGTTGTCATCAATCTGTTTCCGGACCGGCGCATTGTATTTCAGGTGATTAACCCTGAATCTGGTTCCGACCACCTTGATTCGGCCTGATTCGGTCTCGACATATAACGTTTTAGGATTCTTGGCCACATCAAGGTAAATAGAACCTTGGTGCAGGAGGATATTGCCCCGGCTCTTCTCGGACGGTTGGGTGATATTCAGGGCGGTTTGCCGGTCCATCTCTATTTTGGTCCGGTCAGCCAGGGATAACACGGCCTTGGTTCCGGCGGTTTGCATTACCGTATCGCTTTTGATGTAATATGTCCCTTTTGTGGTTGCCTCCTGAGATTGGTTGTCTTGCCGGACTGATACTGTTCCGCTATCAAGGGAAATCGGCTGGATTGTTTCAGGTGGTTTAGGGCTGGCCAGCCAGATAACTACTGCTAATAATATTACCGCGGCTGAAGCAAATGCATACCTGAGTCGATAAAACAGGTTTACTTCCGGGTACTCATGGACGCCTAATTCATCTATTTTCTCGTTGACGGCTTCTATAAAGTTATCTTTGGGCGTGATATCGGCCCATTTATGAAGTATTGCCGAGACCTTCTTTGACTGGATAAGAACATTCTTGCATTCCGGGCAACTTTCAAGATGATTGGTAACTGAACGCATTTCTTCCTCAGGCAACAATCCCTTTATATAAGCATCTGTGGCCAATCTGATTTTATCGCAATTATTCATATTCTAATTCACGTATCCTTTAAGCATCTCAAAGAGCATTTGTTTGCCTCTGAATATCCATGATTTTACCGTGTTCTCATTGGTTTTGAGGACATCGGCGATTTCCTTATAAGGCAAATCATTATAAACCGCCATTATGATGGCCTCACGCTGGTCTTCAGGCAGTGACTGGACTGCCCGGGACACCTTTTCCCGTATCTCCTTATCTGCCAGTGCATCTACCGGCGAGGCGTCCCGATTCACATCGGGACGGACCAAATCGGTCAGCTCCACATTCCGGGGGCGCCGGGCTTTATCCCGGAGCTCGTTCTTGCAGAGATTGACCGCAATCGTATATAACCAGGTGGTAAATTTATACCGCTGGTTATAGTGTTTGATATTAAGATAACAGCGGACAAAGACCTTTTGGGCCAATTCCTCCGACCTCGAGGCATCGTTGATATTGCGGTAAACAAAATTAACGATGGCCTTATGGTACTTTTCTATTAGGGCATTAAATGCTTTACGGTCTCCTTTCTGCGCCTGTTTAACCAGCGCCGAATCAGGAAGTTGTTGGCCTGTTTCTTTCATTATATTATACCCCTGGGTTCAGGAAATAGTTGCAACGATTTATGATTTAATAGAACTATCAGTTTAGGTTTCCTCTTCAAACGGACCTTCGGAATCGCCTTCCACGAACTGCCTGATAAACGGGTCTTGAGATTTTTGGAAATATTCCACATCACCGGTCTGGATAATCTTGCCGTGATAGAGCAGGGCAATCCGGTTTGCCACCATAAAGGTGCTTTTCATATCATGGGTTACCACGACCGAGGTGATATTCAGTTTTTTCCTCAGGCGGATAATCAGGTTGTTGATCACGTTGGACATTATCGGGTCCAGGCCCGTGGTCGGCTCGTCATAGAGGATGATTTCCGGGTATCGGACAATGGAACGGGCCAGCGAGACCCGTTTTCGCATGCCGCCGCTTAATTCAGCCGGCATCAGGTTTTCGGCGTTATGCAGACCTACAATCTCCAGAACCTCGGTAACCCGCTTATTTATGCCTTCTTCCGGCATCTCCTGGTGTTCCCTTAAGGGCAGTCCGACATTCTCGCCGACCGTGAGTGAATTGAGCAATGCGCTGCCCTGGAAGAGGAATCCGAATTTCTTACGCATATTGCTGAGTAGCATTTCATCCGGGTTGGTGATATCCGTGCCGTCAACGGTAACTTTGCCTGAATCAGGTTGCATCAATCCGACCATCAGTTTGAGAGTCACGCTTTTACCAGCTCCGCTTCGGCCGATTATCGCAAAGGTCTCGCCTTTGGCTATCTTAAAATTTACTCCGTTCAAAACGGTTTTATTGCCCAGGATTTTTTTAACGCCATTAAATTCTATCATGTGAGTAAAGAGATGACAGATGAAAGATTAAAGATGATGAGTAAACCGCCTTCATTCCTTTTCTTTCATTATCTTATCTTTTTCTTCGATATTCTCCGCCAGAATCGTTATCTTGGTTGTAGAGAATGGCTTGGATGTTATTTCTATAAAGCCATCCTTGACAGAATAGGTCTTAACGGAGGGTTTGGGTTCGTTCTGTTTGGACGCATCCTCGGTAACAATATTAAAGGTGGTTTTGCCGGTTCCCAGAGAGCCGGCAAATGATGCATGTCCGCCCAAAACGCCCATGTAGCCGTGATGAGCCGGAAAAATCAGTGACGAAACCTGGCCCTTGAATACCGTGCTCTCAGGCGTTATAATCTCAAGTTCAAATGGTTTCATATCAGGTTTAGCTTTCTTTTACTTCGGCCCTCTGCGCAAAACAAGCCGTTTATGCCGGACTATTCACGACCAGCTTCTTGCGGAGATGCGTCAGCATTTCCGCCACCATTTTGGGCAAATCGTAATCGTGTTTCCAGCCCCAGTCCTTACGGGCATCCGAATCGTCTATGGACATGGGCCATGAATCCGCTATTTTTTGCCGGAAATCAGGAGTGTAGGTGCAGGTAAAGGCGGGAATATGCTTCTTGATTTCCGCTGCGATTTCTTTTGGAGAAAAGCTTATGGCCGCCATGTTGTAGCTGGTTCGGACCCTGATTTTCTTGGCGTCAGCTTCCATGATGTCGATAGTTCCCTTTATGGCGTCGTCCATATACATCATCGGCATGGTTGTATCGTCCCTGAGGTAGCAGGCGTATTTGCCAGCCTTGATGGCGTCATAGAATATCGCCACGGCGTAGTCAGTGGTGCCGCCGCCCGGTTCGGTTTTCCAGCTGATTAATCCGGGATATCTCAGGCCGCGGACGTCCAGTCCGTATCTGACAAAATAATACTGGCACAGCAATTCGCCGGTGACCTTGGTAACGCCGTACATCGTGGTCGGCTCGAGCATAGTGTGTTGGGGCGTATTTGACCGGGGAGTGGTCGGACCAAAAACGGCAATTGAGCTGGGCAGCAATACCTTTGCCTTTTGCTCCACGGCCAGGTCGAGGACATTTTTCAGGCTGGTAACGTTGACATCCCAGGCCAGCTGCGGATTCTTCTCTCCCGTAGCGGAGAGGATAGAAGCCAGGTGGTATATCTGGGTTATTTTATGCTTCTTGAGAATAGAATGCATAACCTCCTTGTCTTCGGTGCCGCCTTTTTCCAGTATGCCCTTGAAATCAGCCGGGATATTGCGATGTCCTAGAGCGATGATGTTATCAATTCCGTATCTCTTCTGCAATGCTTCAACAAGTTCTGTCCCGATTTGCCCGAATGCGCCGGTTACCAGGATTTTCTCTGGCATAGTCCGCTCCTTCTATAACTATCGGCGGGTTGTGTCAACCCCGCACATAATAATGGTTAACTATGTTCCCGGTGCGCTCCTCTCTGGGGTGCTCCCGACCATTGCTTATTTCATTCGCAAAGGGCGGCATATATAAACACCGGTTTATCTGCCTATTATGCGAAATTATTAACATCATTTATGTGCGGGGTCAAGAAAAATGGTGAGATAACCTTACGGTGATTAGTCCTGGGTTTATTTGCCTGTGTTTTATATATTTTCGTAGCCGCAATCTTTAGGTTGCGTTTTTCTTGCTGATTCCGGATTATATTTTATACTTTCATCAAGCGGAGGGAGTTTGTATGAAAAAAACAGTTATAATATTTCTGCTTGTCCTTTTTGGCGTAATGCTTTATGGGGCTGACAACGGCACACCGGCGCCCGCGAACCCGGCTCCATCCCGAAGTGATCGGGACTCCACTGTGGTTCCGGAAAACGAGGATATTATCCTGATTAAAAAGGTTTTTAAAAAGATGGAGGAGTCCACGGCTAAAGAAGATGTTAATGGATATATGGATGTGTTCTCAAAGCGGGTGGAGATCGCCACGCCGGATGGCGCCAAACTTTCGTACAGTGATATAAAAGATTATTTAGTTGAGCTGTTTGACAGTTATGATTATATCAAGGATGAGCAGACCAAAGAATTGAATATTCGAATTATGGACAATACCGCCGAGGTGGTTAACACCTACCGGATGAGCGGTATTCCCAGGGGTGAAAAAGAAGTGGTGGTATTTGATGAGGGAACGCTGATGATAACGCTCCAAAAGCTGCCTTCCTTCTCGCCTAAGATACCGCCTGCATATCAGGTAATAAACGTTTCATATGTTATTCCCGTGGAGGATGTGGCCCAGTCCGTTTCCCCGGAAGACAAGACAATGTTGTTGCAGAGAATCAAGGAAAATTACGGGGTAGACCTGGAGGCCTCAGGCGGATTTGAACAATACCGTTCGTTGCTTCTCCAGGAACTTAAGGCAGAAAGCGAAGCTAATAAAGAGGAATTAGAGGCGCGGATTACGATACTGAAGAAACGGTTGCAAAAAACGTTTTCAGCCATGGTCAAACAGGACGTTCAGGCGGAGATTCAGGAATCAGAAAAAGCCTTGCAGCAGGTAGCCACGGAGAACGAGATAATCTCGATTGTGGACAACGAAATCGCCGACCTTAAGGATATATTTTTGAAGAAATGATGTCGGTTATGGATGCTCCGATATTTCGATTAAAACACCGGAAGTGTCTTGGGGAGCCAGGAAATTGACCAGATGCCCGCCGGCACCGGTCTTCGGCTCCGGATATAGCGGCTTATAACCCTTGGCCTCAAGTTGTTTCATCATTTCCCTGATGTTAGCCACGGCAAAGCAGAGGTGATGGATGCCCTCACCGCGCTTGGCCAGGAATTTGCTGACTGCCTGCTCGCCTTCCAATGGCTCGACTAATTCGATTACCATATTAGCGGTTGGCAGCTTGGCCGTCCGGACCTTCATTACTGGCACCTCCTCTATATGAGGTGTCAGTTCCAGCCCATTCTGGTAAAAGGGCAGGGCGGTTTCTATTTTCTTTACGGCAATCCCGATGTGGTCTAGTTTTATCATAAATTATTTCTTGCCACTAAGGCACGAAGAAGAACTTGGTGCCTTTGTGGCTAATTGTATTTAAAAGATAATTGCTCCCTTATGTTCCCCGAATACCTCGCGTAAGGCGGATGAGATTTCGCCTAATGTGGCGTTCTGTTTTATTGACTCCATAATCGCCGGCATAAGGTTATCGCTTGATTGGGCAACTGATTTCAGCGAGACCAGCGCCTGGTTGACCGCTTTTATATCCCTCTTTCTCTTGTATTGAGTTATTCGCATTACCTGCTTTTTCTGCAAAGCCGGCGTGACCTTGAGGGTTTTTATCCGGTTTGATTCCTTATCGGTAAACTTGTTCAACCCGACGATAATTTGTTTCCGAGTTTCAATTTTCTTCTGGTATTCATAGGCGGTTCGGGAGATTTCCTGCTGGTAGAATCCGCTGGCAATAGCTTTGGTTGAGCCGCCCAGCTGGTCAATCTTATCAATATAACTGACTGCTTCTTTCTCCAGTTTATCCGTAATGGTTTCCAGATAATAAGAGCCGGCCAGCGGGTCAACGACTTTACCGGCCGCGCTTTCATAGGCCAGGAGTTGTTGGGTACGCAGGGCAATCTGGACCGATTTTTCGGTCGGCAAAGCTAGGGCCTCGTCCCGTGAATTGGTATGTAGGCTTTGGGTGCCGCCCAGCACGGCTGACATCGCCTGAAGTGCCACGCGCGTCACATTATTGTCCGGTTGTTGGGCGGTCAGGGTGCAGCCGGCCGTTTGGGTGTGGAAGCGCAGCATCATGGCCCGCGGGTCAGTGGCCTGGAATTGTTCCTTCATAATCCGGGCCCAGAGCCGCCGGGCGGCCCGGAACTTGGCCACCTCTTCAAAGAAATCATTATGGGCATTGAAGAAGAACGAGATGCGCTTGCCGATTTCATTAATATCAAGGTTGCGCTTAAGGCAGGCCCGGACATAGGCAATGCCGTTGGCTAAGGTAAATCCGATTTCCTGCCCGGCCGTTGAGCCGGCCTCGCGGATATGATAGCCGCTGACGCTGATGAAATTCCACTTGGGCGTGTTCTTCAGGCAGTATTCTATTATATCCACCACCAGGCGCAGGGACGGGTCAGGCGGGAATATGTAAGCCCCGCGCGCCACATATTCTTTGAGGATGTCATTCTGGACTGTGCCGGCCAGGTCGGTAAATTTCGCCTTCTGCCGTTCGGCCAGCACCAGGTACATCCCTAGGATAATCGGGCAGGTGGCGTTGATGGTCATAGAGACGCTGACTTTATCCAGCGGAATCCCGTCAAAGAGTATTGCCATGTCGGCCAGCGAGCTGATATTAACGCCGGTCTTGCCGATTTCCCCCCGGCTCATCGGATGGTCTGCATCATAGCCCATCTGGGTGGGCAGGTCAAAGGCGATGCTTAAGCCGGTCTGGCCTTTCCGGAGCAGGAATTTGGAGCGCCGGTTGGTCTCTTCAGCCGTGGCAAATCCGGAATACTGCCGCATGGTCCAGAGCCGTCCGTGATACATCGTCGGATGCACGCCTCGGGTAAACGGATATTCTCCGGGCAGGCCCAAATTGATGTTGTAATCGAGATTATCAATATCTGACGGGGAATAAAAATGTTTCATTTTGCTAATTTCGGTTTCATGCCCGCCTTATTGCAGGCGTCTATCGCGTCAACCACGCACTGGGTCGGAATTTCCTTTTGGGGTTCTATTAGGACAGATATTTCCCTGGTTGAATTACTGATGGTTTCTAATGTCTTGGTAAGTTCATCATAATTTGTCAGGGATATACCGTCAAGTTTTATCGTTGGCATCATCGGATTGCGGTCATTGTGGGTAAGTGTGATGATGACCTGATTTACACCGGTCAGCGGTTTTGTTATCTCTTTGTTAGCCGGTAGGACGGTTTCAAGTTTGGTTTCAAGCGACCTGAAATGAAGCGCGCACATCAGGAATATAAGCAACTGGAATATGACGTCTATCATCGGCGTCATTTTGAGTGCCATTAGCTCATTGCCGGAATCCTGAATTGCGGGGAATTTAGCCATAACCTAATGCAAGATTAATCTTGATATCTTATCCACGAATGGCTTGGAAATAATCTGTCCGACCTTTCTGATGTGTCTCCTTCTCTTGGCGTTCTTGGCGGATAAGAGATGGCTCTTTCCGGGCCTGTGCCTGAGCAGTTTTCCGGTGGCGGTGCGTTTGATTCGCTTGGACACGGCCTTGCAGGTTTTCATTTTCGGCATATAAACTCTCTTTCTTAAGGCGTTCCTTTTGGAAGCGCCAGATTAGAGCCCGACGAGTATCGGGATATACATTATGTATTCGTAGCAACCGGTTTTTCCGACTGCGTATTACTCGGCGCTAAAATCAGGGTTAGACGATGACCTTCCCTGGAGATATTCTTATCTACCTTGGCCACACCCTTTAATTCGTCCCTGATACGTTCCATCAACTTAAATCCGATTTCCTTGTGGGCGATTTCCCGGCCCTTGAAGAAGAGATTGAAAAGCACCCGGTCGCCTTTCTTCAGAAAACCTTTGGCTTGGTTCACCCGCACCATAAGATCGTGTTCTTCGGTTATCGGCCGTAGCCTGAGTTCTTTTAAGCGTCCCTGATGATGTTGTTTCTTTGCTTTCTGTTCTTTCTTATGCTCCTCGTATTTATATTTGCTGTAACTCATTATCTTGCAAACCGGTGGCGCGGCATCAGGTGAGACCTCAACCAGGTCAAATCCTTTTTCCAGCGCCATTTTCAGGGCATCAGCCGTGGGCATAATCCCTAGATGCGTGCCGGTCTCGTCAATTACTCGGATGGTTTTTATTCTGATCCGGTCGTTTTTTCTTAGGTCTTTAATGATTTCACCTCTCTTTTCTTACCCGCTGTTAACGACAAGGGAGTGTTGCAGCGAGTTAGATCCCGCCGAAAGGCGGGATTTTCATGATTATTTCTTCTGTTCTATTTCTCCGGTTATTCTTTTGATAAACTCATCCAGTTTCAGGGCGGTTATTTCCCTCTGGCCCCGTTCGCGCAGCGCCACGGTGTTTTCCTTCTCTTCCTTTTCGCCCACCACCAGGATATAAGGTACCTTCTGGTCCGCCGCGTCCTTGATGCGCTCGGACAGCCGCTCATTGCGTAGGTCTATCTTGGCGCGCACTCCGGCCGCCAGCAGTTCCGAATGTATTTTCTTGGCGTATTCGTTTTGCCCTTCCAGCACCGGGATGACCGTGGTCTGGACCGGGGCCAGCCAGACCGGGAATGCGCCGGCGTAATGTTCAATCAATATCCCGAAAAACCGTTCCAGCGAGCCCATCAGCGCCCGGTGCAGCATTATCGGCCTCTGCCTGGTCCCGTCCTGGGCGTTGTAATAAAGGTCAAACCGCTCCGGCAGGTTGAAATCCACCTGGAGCGTGAAGCACTGCCAGTCGCGGCCCAACGAATCCTTGATATCAATATCCGCCTTGGGCCCATAAAAGACCGCCTGGCCCTCGTCCACCGTATAAGGCAGTCCGGTCTGCACGATGGCTTCTTTGAGTACGGCCGTGGCCTTGTCCCAGTTTTCAATCGTGCCGACATATTTCTCCGTCGGCCGGGTCGAGAGCCGCATCTTGAAATCGCTGAACCCGAACGCCCGGAAGATATGCAGGCCGAAATTAATCACGCCCTTGGCTTCTTCCAGCAACTGGTCCATCCGGCAGAACAGGTGCGCGTCGTCCTGGGTAAACCCGCGCACCCGGAACAGGCCCTGGAGCACGCCGGAGCGCTCGTAGCGGTAAACCGTGCCCAATTCCGCCCAGCGGATGGGTAGGTCGCGGTAACTGCGCACCTTGGTTTTATAGACCAGGATATGGCCCGGGCAGTTCATCGGTTTCAGGATATACTCCTGGCCGTCGATATCCATCGGGGAATACATATTCTCGTGGTAAAAATCCCAGTGTCCCGAGGTCTTCCACAGCCCAATCCGGGCGATATGGGGCGCGAAAATCATCTCGTAGCCGTTTCTGAGATGCTCATTGCGCCAAAAATCCTCCATGGTCTTGCGAATCATCGCGCCCTTGGGATGCCAGAAGACCAGGCCCGGGCCGGCGTCGTCATACTGGATGCTGAACAAATCCAGGTCCTTGCCCAGACGGCGGTGGTCGCGCTTCTTGACTTCTTCAATGTGTTTTAGATGACCGTCCAGTTCTTCTTTGGTCAGGAATGCCGTGCCGTAGATGCGCTGGAGCATTTTATTATGTTCGTCGCCGCGCCAGTAAGCGCCGGTGGCTGAAAGCAGTTTGTAATATTTGGCCAGTCCGGTCCGCTCTATGTGCGGCCCGCGGCACATATCCATGAAATTACCGTGCTTGTAGAAAGTCGCCTTCTCGTCCGGCAGTTCCCGGAGCATCTCCAGTTTATACGGCTCATCCTTGAGGAGCTTTTCTGCCTCCGGTTTGCTTAATTCCGTCCGCTCGAATTTGCTGTTCTCCTTGGCGATCCGGGCCATCTCTTTTTCTATCGAGGCCAGGTCTTCCGGTAAAAACGGCTTGGGCGTGTCAAAATCATAATAGAAGCCGTCGTCAATGGCCGGTCCGATGGCCAGTTTAGTGGCCGGGAAAAGCCGTTTGACTGCGTCCGCCATTATGTGCGAGATGGAATGTCTCAGGGTATCCAATTCCTGTTTATTCTGAATACTCATTATGTTCTACAATAACCTCATTTCTTTTCCTACAGTATGGCAAATTTCCAGCACCTTGTCAAGTTCCTGGTCGGTGAGTGTTGCCATATAACCCCGCTCCGATGTTTATCGGGCGGGATAACTCGCTGTAACGCCCTGGCGCCTACAGCGCCATGACTAACAGCGAGAAATTTATAGTAACTTCATCTCCTTGCCGACAGATTGACAAACCTCTAATACTTTATCTAATTCTTTATCCGTGTGGGTGGCCATATAACTGGTGCGAATCAGCGCGCCGTCCGGTGGTACAGCCGGCGAAATTACCGGGTTGCTGAATATGCCTCGCTCAAATAATTGTTTCCAGAACCCGAAAGTGACCATATCCTCGCCGAGGATTAAAGGCACGATCGGCGTCTGGGTCGGGCCGATATTGAATCCCAGCTTGCGGTATTCCCGATGCATTTTATGGGTAATCTCCCAGAGCCGCTGGCGGCGCTGGGGCTCGGTTTTCATAATCTTTAGTGTCGCCAGGACCGTGGCTACGGCCGCCGGCGGCATACTGGCTGAGAATATCAGGGCCCGGGCATGGTGCTTGATGTAACTGATGACTTTTTCCTCGCCGACAATGAATCCGCCCAGCGAGGCGAATGACTTGCTGAAGGTGCCCATCACCAAATCAACGTCATTTTCCAGATTGAAATGTTCCGCGCAGCCGCGGCCGTGCTCGCCCATCACCCCGATGCCATGCGCGTCGTCCACCATCAGCCGGCACTTGTATTTCTTCTTGAGTTTGGCTATTTCAGGCAGGTTGGCCAGGTCGCCTTCCATGCTGAATACGCCGTCTACCACAATCAGGGCATTGGACGGAGCGGGCAGTTCGGCCAGAATCCGTTCCAGGTCGGCCATATCGTTATGTTTGTATTTGATGGTCTTGCCGAAGGACAGCCGGCAGCCGTCCACGATACTGGCATGGTCGCCCCGGTCAACCAGGACGACATCGTCCTTACCGACCACGGTGGAAATGACGCCCTGGTTGGTCTGGAATCCGGTGGAGAAAATCAGCGCCGCTTCCTTGCGCATAAACGAAGCCAGTTCCCGCTCTAATTCCTCGTGGATATCGAGTGTCCCGTTCAGGAATCGCGAGCCGGTGCAGCCCGAACCGTATTTCTCCACGGCCTTGATGGCCGCTTCCTTGACCCGCTGGTCCTGGGTCAGGCCCAGGTAGTTATTAGAGCCGATCATGATCATCTTCCGGCCGTCAATAAACACCTCGGTATCCGCCCCGGACTGGATGGCCTTGAAATAGGGGTAGTAGCCCTGTTCCTTGGCTTCTTTAACGCGGGTATAATTGTAACACTTGGAAAATATTTCCATTGCGGAGGGATTATATAACTGCAGTTATGGAGTGTCAATTAAAATATTATTTTAATCTGCGTAATCTGTGTAATCTGTGTAATCTGTGTAATCTGTGGTTAAGGGTGGAATTCCAGACTCTTGAATCCCTCGGTCTGCGATTTGATGTCGGCGATGACCTCCTGCGGATTCTGATACCTGATTTCCTTTTCCTTGGCCATCATCTTCTCGATGAAATACAGGACCTGCGGCGAGATGCCGCGGTTCTTTATCTCATCCGACTGCAGGCTGGCCAGGACCTGTTTGGCCATCACTTCCATGTCGCCGGTGCCGGAAAAGGGGGTCTTGCCGGTAATCAGGTGGTAAAGCGTGGCGCCCAGCGAATAGATATCGCTCCGGATATCGGCCGCCTGGCCCCGGGCCTGTTCCGGCGACATATAGGCAATCGTGCCCGAGGTGGTAATCGCCGTATTGGCCGGCTGGCCGGTCGGTTGGCTGATGGGTTGCGCAAATCCCAGGTCGCACAGCTTGATTACGCCCTTTTTCTTGTCCAGCAGCAGGTTATCCGGCTTGATATCCCGGTGCAGGATATTATTCTTTTGCAGGTAGTCCAGGGCATTGGCCGCCTGCATAATGATCAGCAGCGCCAGTTCATCATTAATGCCGACCACGGTGCCGGCCTTTTCCTGGGTTTCGTCTATCAGTTTCTGGACCGAGTCGCCGGCCACATACTCCATGACCAGATAATGCAGTCCGTTAATGCCCTCAGGCGGCGTGACATAGTAGCCCCTGATGATATTGGGGTGGTTGAACTTAATCAGCAGCCGGGCTTCCCGCTGAAAACTCTTGAAGAAAGCCGGATTGGCCACGGTCTTGGGGAAAATCATCTTAATGGCCATCGTGCGGTTGGTCTTGATTTCCAGGGCCTTAAAGACAAGGCCCATTCCGCCGGCGCCTAATTTGCCCAATACCTGGTAGCCCGGAAGTGATTCTGATTTCTCGGTCATAATCTGAAGAATTTCAAAGATAACAACTAGATTAAATAACCCCCTTTTATTCCCCCTTTGTTAAGGGGGACTGCGGGGGTTGTTATTCCGTTAAATCCTGTTGTTTAATTTCTCAATTATTAGGATTATATTTCTTGCCTGGGTGAATTCAATATATAATAATATAAATATGAGTGCCTTAAAGACGAAGAAACCGTTTGGCGAGATCGTCATCGAGATGAAACTGGCGACCGCGGCGCAGATTAAAGAGGCGCTGGCCGCCCAGAAGGCCCTGGCTACCGGTGCCAAGCCGGTCAAAAAGAAAACCGGCGAGATTCTGGTCGAGAAAAATATCCTTTCCGCCTCCCAGGTTACGGCCATCCTGGCCAAACAGGCCAACCTTAAATTCGTCCGGATTTCCTCCGGCACGATTACCGATGAGATAATTAAACTGGTGCCCAAGAGCCTGGCCCTGGAACACAAGATTATGCCGCTCCAGAAAAAAGGCAAGGTCCTGACCGTGGCCGCATCTTCGCCGCCGGATATGTTCGCCCTGGATAATCTCCGCTTCGCCCTGAACAGCGATATCGAAGTGGTCCTGACGGCGCAGGATGAACTGAACCAGGCCATCGCCAAATATTACGGCTCGACGATTGACGACTACGGCAACCTGGTCGGCGATATCAGCGACATCGACATCGCCCAGCGCGACGGCAAGGAAGAGGAAGCGGTTGAGGATGATGCGCCGATTATCAGGCTGGTTCACACCATTATTTCCGACTCGGTCAAGGTCCGGGCCAGCGATATTCATATCGAACCCATGGAAAAGGCGTTGCGCATCCGCTACCGGATTGACGGCGTCTGCCGCGAGATAGAATCACCGCCCAAACGGCTCCAGGGACCGGTCCTTTCCCGTATCAAACTTATGGCCGGGATGGACATTGCCGAAAAACGCCGGCCCCTGGACGGCCGGATTGCCACCTCTATTGACGGCAAGGATTTTGATATCCGCGTTTCGTCACTGCCTTCACAATACGGCGAGAGTATCGTCATGCGGCTGCTGGAAAAGCAATCGTTGGCCAGTTTGGATGACCTGGGATTCCACGGCGAGGACTACCGCCGATTCAGGTCCATCATCAAAAGACCACACGGCATCTTCCTGGTTACCGGCCCGACCGGCTCAGGCAAGACCACCACCCTCTATGCGGCCATCAAGGAACTCAACAAGCCCAATGTCAAGATTATCACAGCCGAAGACCCGGTGGAGTACGTAATGAGCGGAGTCAACCAGTGTCCGGCCAAGCGTGAAATCGGATTTACCTTTGCTTCTATCATACGAGCGATGTTAAGACAGGCGCCGCAGATTATTCTGGTCGGCGAAATCCGCGATGCCGAGACCGCCACCATAGCCACCCAGGCGGCCCTGACCGGCCACCTGGTCTTCAGCACCCTTCATACTAACGATGCGCCGTCCGCACTGACGCGTCTTTTGGATATGGGCGTAAAACCATTTCTGGTCGCGGCCTCTATCCAGGCCATTATGGCCCAACGCCTCATCAGGATACTCTGCCCCAAATGCAAACAGCCTTATACGCCGGAAGAGCCGGAACTGGCCATGCTCGGCCTGACGCAGAAAGACATCGAAGGCAAGACCATCTACAAGGCGGTCGGCTGCAAGGACTGCAAAGAGGGCTACAAAGGCCGGCGCGGCATCTTTGAACTCCTGGAAATGAGCTCCACCCTGAAAGAAATGACCTTCCGCAAGGAGCCGACCGTGAAACTCTACGAAGAAGCCAAAATCAGCGGCAAGATGACCTCGCTCATGGAAGACGGCGTAAGAAAGATTCTGGACGGGCTGACCACACTGGAAGAGGTTGTGTCGCTGGCCAAGCGGGAGGATATCGGGTACTAAAAGAGGTTACATAAGGTTACAACCGGTTACAAGGGGTTACACATTCGCTTTGCTCAGTGCAAGCAAAAGGTTACAGTAACCTCTTGTAACATCAATGTAACATCTTGTAACTTCTTGTAACATTTAGGAGGAACAGCATGGCCGTAGATTTAAATAAATTACTTGATGTAGTGGTTGACCAGGGCGCGTCGGACCTGCACCTGACGGTCGGCCTGCCCCCGATGATTCGGGTGCACAGCCACCTGAAACCGCTCAACCATCCGCCCCTGACCAATGACGATACCGTGGCCTTCATGCATTCGGTCACCTCGGAGCGCCACCAGCAGGAACTGAAAGAAAAGGGCGGCTGCGACCTGGCATTCGCCTACGGCACAAAGGCCCGGTTCCGCGTGGCCGTCTATACCCAGCGCGGCCAGACCGGCCTGGTCCTGCGCCTTATCCCGAACAAGTTGCGGACCATTGAGGAACTGGGCCTGCCCGATGTGATAAAGGAACTGATAAACCGGCCCCGGGGCCTGATACTGGTCACCGGCCCGACCGGCTGCGGCAAAAGCACCTCGCTGGCCGCCATGATAAATCACATTAATACCAACGACGACTGCCATATCATCACCATTGAAGACCCGATTGAATATTACCACGAGCACAAGAAATCCATCATTACCCAGCGCGAAGTCCACAACGACGTCGGCTCGTTCTCCGAGGCCATCAGCAAGGCCTTGAGAATGGACCCGGACGTGATTCTGGTCGGCGAAATGCGCGACCTGGATACTATCGGCACCGCCATTACCGCCGCGGAAACCGGCCACCTGGTCTTCGGAACTCTGCACACTACCGGCGCGGCCCGGACCATCAACCGCATCGTGGATGCCTTCCCGAATATGCAGCAGGAACAGATTCGCACCCAGCTGGCGACCGCCATCATCGCCATCATCTCCCAGGTCTTGATGCCCAAGGCCGATGGCAAGGGTGTGGTTGCGGCCTATGAAATAATGATTGCCACGCCGGCCGTCCAGCACCTTATCCGGGAAAACGAACCGCACAAAATCATCTCGGCCATCCAGACCGGCACAAAACTGGGCATGGTTCTCTTAGACGATTACCTCTTCAAGCTGTTCCTCCAGAAGAAGATTACATATCAGGACATGATGGAATACTCCCAGAACCCGGCTGATTTGGCCATCAAGATACAGGAATACGCCAAGCAGCAGCAGGCCGCGTTTAAGAAGCAGTAATACTGTCTAACGGTGAATTGAACAGGTGTTACTGGGAATCAGCATATGAAGATAATAGATCTGCCGGAAAATCATCAACAACTCTATTTTATGTGCCTGGAGGACTGGTCCGACGAAATCAAAGAGGCCGGCAATCACAAGGCCATCTGGTACGGCAAGATGAAGGACAAGGGACTGCGGGTAAAACTGGTCCTGGACGACCACGGCGCGGTCGGCGGGATGATACAATACCTGCCGGTGGAACATTCCTGGATTGAAGGCCAAGGCCTTTATTTCATACCCTGCATCTGGGTGCACGGCTACAAGGGCAAAGGCGTGGGCAACCTGCAGAAAAAGGGCATGGGCAAGGCACTGCTTCAGGCCGCGGAAACAGATGCTAAGACGCTGGGCGCCCAGGGCATCGCGGCCTGGGGCGTTCCGCTGCCGTTCTGGATGCGCGCCTCCTGGTTCAAGAAGCAGGGCTATAAACCGGCGGATAAACTGGGATTCCTTGGCCCGGTGCTATTATGGAAACCGTTTACTGACGATGCGCTGGCTCCCAAATGGATTCGGAGAAAGAAGATACCTGAAAATATTCCGGGTAAGGTGGCGGTGACATCATTCATCAACGGCTGGTGTCCGGCCATGAACATGGTGCACGAACGGGCCAAGAAGGCCGCAACCGGATTCGGCGACCGGGTGGCATTCCAAAAGATTGATACATCCGACCGTGATACCTTTCTGGAATGGGGCATAGCCGATGCCCTGTTTATAGACGGCAGGGAGGTGCGCACCGGCCCGCCGCCGTCCTATGACAAAATCCGCAAACTCATCGCCAAAAGGGTGAGGAAATTGACCTGATAAGTTGGCATTCCTCCAGCCGGGTTGTAGAATGTCGATAAATTGGTATGTGTTCCCGGATTAACCCGGATTAAAGAGTAAAAAATAGGGGGGATACCCCCATATATCCGGGGGGATATCCCCAGGGTATCTAATAGATACCCCCTACACTACCAGTAGATACCCCCCTACCTACTACTGGATACCCCGGTACCTACTAATAGATACCCCCATACCTACTGACGGATATCCCCCTACCTACTAATGGATACCCCCGTACCTACTGATAGATATACCCCTACCTACCAATGGATACCCCCTATAGTAGTAACGGATATACCCCTGCCTACTGACGGATACCCCCGGTAGTAGTAACGGATACCCCCCGACCTAGCAGTGGATACCCCCATACCTACTGATGGATATACCCCTACCTACTATGGGATACCCCCTGAGGTAGTAGTGGATACCCACCTACCTGCTACCTGATTTAGAACATTTTGCGACAGACCGTATTCCTTTGCCAAGAAATACGATTTGGGCTAATAACTCTTGGCGCTGCTTATATACTGTGCATTTTGGTAAGTTTACAAGCGGGGATGTTTGTTTTGATGAGAAATGCCGCTTGTTTGTTAATCAGATGCCACTTCTTTTTCAATCAAATACCGGCTCTTATATACTGTGCATTTTGGCAAGTTGACAAGCGGCGCTGGCTGTCTTGATTAGAAATGCCGTCTGTTCGTAGTAAAAATGGCGCTTCATTTGGTTATTTGGGTGAGTGGAAGAGGTCAGGGGGGTGGGGTATCCCCCCCTGCCTACATAAGATATTAATTTATAAGGAGTTACGGAAGAAAAAACAGGTAAAATGGCATGTTTGGGCTATGAGATAGGGTTGGTTTTACCTCCCGACAAAAACTGTCGGGATAAGGGTCTCTAATTCACTAAGTTCACTCCGCTCCGGTAGGTGCTCGTGGTCACGCTGCGCTTAGTTCAAAGAGTCCCTAACCTAACCACCGAACACCTTTGTCCTGGGCGGTTTGGATGGCGGATTCATACCCGGCATGGGCGTGCCTGACTACGCCCATCCCGGGGTCGTTGTTCAGTACTAACGCCAGTTTCTTGCCGGCCAGTTTGCTGCCGTCGGCTACCGTGACCATGCCGGCGTGGATGGAGTATCCGATGCCGACACCGCCGCCGTGATGGACCGAGACCCAGGTGGCGCCGGACGCGGTGTTAATCAATGCGTTTAATATCGGCCAGTCGGCAATGGCGTCTGAGCCGTCTTTCATTCCTTCGGTCTCGCGATTGGGCGAGGCAACCGAGCCGGTATCCAGATGGTCTCTGCCAATCACGATGGGCGCCGACACCTTGCCGGTTCGGACCAGTTTGTTGAATATCTCGCCGGCCTCAGCCCGTTCCCCTTGGCCCAGCCAGCAGATGCGGGCCGGCAGGCCCTGGAACTTGACCTGTTCCTGAGCCATCTTGACCCATTTGACTAATTTCTTGTTCTTCCTGAATTTCTTCATTATGGCCTCGTCGGTGGTGAAGATATCCTTGGGGTCGCCGGAGAGGGCGGCCCAGCGGAACGGGCCCTTGCCCTGGCAGAAGAGCGGACGGATATATGCCGGGACAAAGCCCGGGAAGTCAAAGGCGTTATCCAGGCCGCCCATCTTGGCTTCCTGGCGGATGTTGTTGCCGTAGTCAAAGGTGTGCGCGCCCATCTTCTGCAAATCAAGCATTCCCTTGACGTGGACCACGATGGATTCCACGGCCCGCTTGATGTATTCCTTGGGGTTGGTCTTTCTCAGTTCTTTGGCCTGTTCCAGCGACAGGCCGCTGGGCACGTAGCCGTTCAGGGTGTCGTGGGCCGAGGTCTGGTCGGTCAGCAGATCAGGCACCACGCCGCGACGGGCTAATTCCGGAATAATATCAGCCGCATTGCCGACCAGGCCGATGGAGATGGCTTGTTTGCGTTTCTTGGCTTCCATGGCGATGTCCAGGGCCGTGTCCAGATTCTCGACCAGGATATTGCAGTAACCGGATTTAATCCGGCGTTCGATTCTAGTCGGGTCGATTTCCACGCCCAGGAATACGCCGTCATTCATAGTAACAGCCAGCGGTTGGGCGCCGCCCATTCCGCCTAAGCCGGCTGAGACGACCAGTTTGCCTTTGAGGTCGCTCTGGAAATGCTTTTCCGCGGCCGCGGCAAAGGTTTCGTAGGTGCCTTGCAGAATCCCCTGGGTGCCGATATATATCCAACTGCCGGCCGTCATCTGGCCGTACATTATCAGGCCTTCGGCTTCTAATTTACGGAAGTATTCCCAGTTAGCCCAGGCCGGGACCAGGAGCGAGTTGGCAATCAGGACCCGGGGCGCGAATTCGTGCGTCCTGAACACGGCCACCGGCTTGCCGGATTGGACCAGCATGGTTTCGTCGTCATTGAGATCCTTGAGGGTTTTTACTATAGTATGGAAGCAGTCCCAGTTGCGGCAGGCCTTGCCGGAGCCGCCGTAGACCACCAGGTCTTTGGGGTTTTCGGCCACCTCGGGGTCGAGGTTGTTCATGAGCATGCGCATGGGCGCCTCGGTCTGCCAGGATTTGCAGGTGAGCTTGTCGCCCCGCGGGGCGGAAACGGGAACGTATTCCATATAATATGATGTTACAGGATGTTACATCGCCTTCGGGCGAGGTTACATGAGGTTGCGGTAACTTTTTGCTTGCACTGAGCAAAGCGAATGTGTAACCTCTTGTAACTTTTTGCCCCTCTGGGGTTCTCGTCCCGAGACCCCCGACGGGGTCGAGGGATAACCCCTTGTAACGGTTATTTTAACTTTCCCACTACCTTTTCCACGGCTTCGAGTATCTCGCCGGATTTCACCAGCGCTTTCATGGCGTTGTGGTCGTCGAACAGCGGCCGGTCCACTTCCAGGTGCGCCACGTGTTTGCGGATGATTTCCCGGGCCTTGAGCGAGCCCTTGCCGGGCGTGAATTCTCTGAAATCCAGGGCCTGGGCCGCGGCCATTAATTCGATGCCGATGACGCCGTAGGCATTATCAAGAATCTGGGTGTTTTTCAGGGCGGTGTTCATGCCCATTGATACAAAATCCTCCTGGTCAGCCGCGGCCGGGATGGACATAATGGATGCCGGGGCGCTCAGGATACGCTGCTCGACGATGAGCGAGTCGGCGGTGTATTGCGAGAGCATCAGGCCTGAATAAAATCCCGGTTCGTGGGCCAGGAAGTCGGGCAGTCCCTGGCTCAGGGCCGGGTTGGTCAGCCGGTTTAAGCGGCGCTCGGAGATGACGCAGACCATGGTGACAGCCGCGCCGGCCATATCCATGGGTAGCGCCACCGGCGAGCCCTGGAAGTTGGCGCCGGTCAGGGTCAGTTTCAGTTCCGGAACGAATATCGGGTTGTCGCCCACGCCGTTGAGTTCTATTTCGACCTGGGAGCGGGCGTAGGCAATGGCGTCGCGGGCCGCGCCGCTGACCTGCGGGGTGGAGCGCATCGAGTAGGCGTCCTGGACCTTGGTTTTCATCTTGCCGGTGGTCAGGTCCGAGCCCTCGAACATACGGCGCATGTTATCGGCCGAGTCAACCGCGCCTTTGAATCCGCGCAGTTCGTGGAGTTTGCCGGTGTAGGGTTTCATGTTGCCCAGGAGCGCCTCGATGGTCATGGCAGCGGCGATTTCAGACTGCTTGATTAGACGTTCCATGTCGAAGATGTTCAGGGCCGAGATGGCGGTCAGCAGGTTAGAGCCGTTGATGGCGGCCAGGCCGTCCCGGGCCTGCAGTCCGGGAATCGGGATGCCGGCCTTTTCCATGGCCGTCTTGCCCGGTAATATTTCGCCTTTATAAAATGCCTTGCCTTCACCCATGAGCAGCAGAGCTGCCTGGGCCATCGGGGCCAGGTCGCCGGATGCGCCGACCGAGCCCTTGGCGCAAACGACCGGGGTGACGCCCTTATTGAGCATGGCCACCATGGTTAGCGTAATCTCGGGACGGCAGCCGGAGTTGCCGTGGGCGTGGACGTTGATGCGCCCGGCCAGCGCCGCCCGGACGTGTTCGATGGGCGCCGGCTCGCCGATGCCGGCCGCGTGGTTGTAAACCAGATAACGCTGGAATTCCTTGACCTGTTCGTCGTTGAGCATCTTCTCGGAGAATTCGCCGATGCCGGTGTTGGTGCCGTACATGACCTCTTTTTTGGCGAGTTTGTCTTCGAGCATGGCCCGGCAGACCTTGATACGCTCCAGGGCAACGGGCGCCAGTTCCACTTTCTCATTGTGCCGGGCTATCTTGACCAGGTCTTCAATGGTTAAATGAGAGCCGTCTAATACAACTGCCATCTGGTGCTCACTTTCTTAGAGCCAGTTATCCCGACAGGGAGTTACTGGGTCTTAGATGGCGCCACTGGCGCCATTCATTATCACGGTTTACCCCCACACCAATACTTTGGTGTGGGGGTTACCAAGAGGGTCGTTAATATACCTGTGATAAATAAACTAATCAAGAAAAATAGAGAGAAAATAATGGCCGGGCAGTGACAAGCGGATAAAATAAATATTTTACTTGACATTTTCGTGTAATAGGGATATATTAAATTATATTAAATATCAAAACCGAGAAGAGATACCCCGCCATGCGGCGGGGTCTCCCGATGAGTAATCGGGATAAGTCGCTGTCCCTAACGGGACTCCTGTGGTCGTAACGACCAAAGGTCTAACAGCGACTAATAAGAGTCTGTAACGTCGTGCGGCGCTAAGGCGCCGCCCAACTAACAGTCTCTAAGAGGAGCAAAAAGATGAAGAACACCAGATGGATAGCAGCGGTTGTCGCAATCATAATGGTAAGCAGTTTAGCGGTCAATGCCGAGGAATGGTCGATATACGGGCCGCGGGCCGAGGGCATGGGCGGGGCCGGGGTAGCCACGGCGGACGGCGCCACGGCGCATTACTGGAATCCGGGCGCCACCACCAAGAATGAGAAATCCGGCCTTTATATTACCGGCGGATTGGTAACCTCAGCCGAAGGCGATGTTGTTGCCTCTTTGGATAAGGTTGCCCAAAAGGGCGCCGGGATTGACTGGAACACGGTGATGGGCAAGGTCAACGGCGGAACACCGCTTACCGTGACCGAGGCGCAGCAGGTTATCGGATTCTTTTCCACTGCGGCAACTGAATTAAACCAGCCCGGCCAGGGTTTCCTGGTTAATGGCAGCGGTGGATTATCGTTCGCCGTGGGGAGTTGGACCGTCTTCGGAAATGGATTTATGAATATGAACCTGGACCCGGTGGGCGATGACCAGAACCTGGCTGTCAACTCCGGTCCATCTGCCATTACCAATACGGTCGGTAGCGTTTCTTTAGGTTCTCCGGCCAATAGCACACTGGCATCCAATATTGCTTCACAGTCCTGGTGGATAGCCGGCGCGGGCGATGCAGCGCTCCAGGCAGATAACTTTGTTTATCTGGCTGAGCAGGGCGGCGCCGATACCTCAGACCCGGAAGTTCAGCAGACCATAATGATTATGGCCCAGAACCTGGCCGGCGGCACAGCCACTGTCCAGAATAACGAGACCGGCGTCATTATCAACGGACTTATCGTCAGCGAATTCGGCGCTTCGCATAGCTGGGATTTTGTGGATGTTATCGGTCAGACGTTGTCCGTGGGGGTTAATCTTAAATTGATGCAGGGCCAGACCTACTATCAGGAAATCAAATACAGCGACTTGGAAGGCACCGATAAGCTAATGAATAATGTTAATAGCAAGGAAAACACCAAGTCGTCAACCGCCTTTGGTATTGATGCGGGCGCCTTGGTATCGTTTTCAGACGTTCTCAAGGGCGGTCTGGTTATCAGGAATCTCAACAGTCCTAAATTTTCCTATGCCGGTAGAGGCGATGCGGTATTGGACCCGCAGATAAGGGCGGGTGTGGCCATGAATCTGGGGATGATTACCCTGGCGGCTGATTACGATGTGACCAAGAACAAATCCAGTTTATTAAAGGGTTATGAGTCGCAGATGTTCGGGTTAGGCGCGGAGGTGAGTTTAATCGGGACCCTGAAACTGCGCATGGGCACATACCAGAATATGGCATCGGTGGCTCCCTCAGCGGTAATGACCTATGGCCTGGGGTTCCATCTGCTGTTCCTTGACCTGGACCTGGCCGGAGCGATGGCCAGTAAAAATGTGAAGGTTGAGGATTCCGGCAGTGAAATACCTGCCAGTTTTGGCGGTTCAGCGGCAATAGCGTTGAGGTTCTAAATAAATATTATTAAACAACCCCGTACCTACCTAAAGGATGGGTGCGGGGTTGTTCTATTTATGCGCAGTATTATCATATTTCTGGTTCGGGCTTACCAATACGGTATCTCGCCTTTGCATCCGCCGGTCTGCCGTTTCCAGCCGACCTGTTCGGAGTATTTCATCCAGGCCGTGGACAAGAAGGGGATATTGCTGGGCGTATTTTATGGCTTGCGGCGCCTGTTAAGATGCCATCCTTTAGGCGGCCATGGCTATGACCCGGTGGACCCCAGTTAGAGATAGGTCGTCCCAAAGGGACGATCGTGTTAATGGCGCACAAGATATAAATCTTACAAAACATCCGAATAAAGGTGTTTTATTAAATGTCAAGTTCAGTATCTCTAACGGGGTGGAGTAAATATGGTTTTGGCCGGATGACCCCGACAAAAACTGTCGGGATAAGAACCAGTAAGTCCCCCGAAGGCTTTCGGGGTCCTAACTGGTTCTAATGGTTATTTGTGGATGTTCTGAAGTTCCTTCATGAACTGCCGGGCATCCTTGAATTCCCGATAGACCGAGGCAAATCTGACATAGGCTACGTGGTCCAGCGATTTTAGTTCCTTCATTATCAGTTCGCCGATTTCCTTGGCCGGCACCTCGCGGTCGAATTTGTCGTAGATGGCCCGTTCAATCCGGCTCAGTACCTCTTTTATTTTCTCGGTTGAGACCGGCCTTTTTTCGCAGGCCTTCATCAGACCGGATACGATCTTTTCGTGGTTAAAGGGCTGGCGGGTGCCGTCTTTCTTGACGACTCTTAATGAGGCTTCTTCGCGCTTTTCATAGGTGGTATAACGGCGCTTACAGGCCAGGCATTTCCGCCGGCGCCGAATCACAAAGCCTTCGTCCGAGGAACGTGAATTGATGACCTGGTCGTTGTCTTTCTTGCAAAATGGGCAACGCATAACAATTAAGTAAACGGATTAAGCGGATTAAACGGATGTTTTGATTAACACGCTTTAACCATTTTCACGACTTATAGCAGAAACCCGGATAAATTTCAACTAATTATATTGATAAATTAATAAAATCTGTGTAATCTGTGGCTATGAAAGACGTCATTTGGACGCCATACGGCGACTACCTGGCCAAGAGCAATATCACCCGCTTTATGCAGAAGTATTCCATCAAGGACTACGATGAACTAGTCAGGCGTTCCACGTCGGATATTGAATGGTTTTGGGATGCGGCCCTCAAGGACCTTGGGATGGAGTGGTTTAAGCCATACACCAAGGTGTTGGATGACTCCAAGGGATTTCCCTGGGCCAGGTGGTTCATCAACGGCAAGATGAATATTGTTTACAACTGCATAGATAGGCATATCTCAAATCCCAAAATCGCCTTTGTCTGGGAAGGTGATGATGGCGTAATCCGTAATGTTTCTTATGCCGAGTTGAATAAGATGGTCTGCCAGGCAGCCAATGCTTTGAAGTCATTGGGAATCAGGAAGGGCGATACAGTGGGCATCTATATGCCGATGATACCGGAGATTGTGGCAACTTTTTTCGGATGCCTCAAAATCGGCGCAGTGGTGATTCCGATATTTTCCGGATTCGGTTCAACCGCCCTGTCCACCCGTTTGAGCGATGCCAAGGCCAAGGTGATATTCACCGCGGACGGCGGCCTCAGGCGCGGCAAACAGGTTCTGCTCAAGAAAGAGGTGGATATCGCAGCCAAAGATATACCTTCCCTGAAAAACATCATCGTGGTAAAACGGCTGGGACTCAAAGATACTCCGATGACCAAAGGCCGAGACCGTTTCTGGGATGAGATAGTCGATAAACAGCCGGCCGAATGCCCGACCGAGGCGCTGGAGGCAGAGGATATTTCCATTATTATATATACTTCAGGCACGACCGGCAAGCCCAAGGGCACGGTGCATACGCACGCCGGATGCCTGGCCCAGATGGCCAAGGAACTGGGCTATTATTTTGACGTCAAACCGGATGATATCTTTTTTTGGTTCACGGATATCGGTTGGATGATGGGTCCCTGGGAGATGATTGGGGTGACGTTCTTCGGAGCGACCTTTGTGATTTACGAAGGGGCGCCGGATTTCCCCAAGCCGGACCGGCTCTGGGATATTATCGAGAGGCATAAGATAAATTCACTGGGCATTTCGCCGACCGCCATCAGGTTGCTGATTACCTACGGCGACGAGTGGCTGGCCAAGCATAATCTTTCGTCCCTGCGGATACTCGGTTCAACCGGCGAGCCGTGGGACGGAGAATCGTATATGTGGTTCTTTGAGAAAGTGGGCGGCAAACGATGTCCGATTATAAATATTTCAGGCGGAACGGAGATAGTGGGCTGCTTATTGTCGCCGATGCCGATAACCGAATTGAAACCATGCACCTTGCGCGGTCCGGGCCTGGGTATGGACATAGATGTTTTTGACGATATGGGCCAGCCGATTCGGGGCGGTATCGGGCATCTGGTCTGCAAGAAGCCCGCGCCGTCTATGACCAAGGGATTCCTGAACGACCCGCAGAGGTATCTGGACACCTATTTTTCCAAATGGCCCAATGTTTGGTATCACGGCGACTGGGCCAAGGTGGATGAGGACGGATTTTGGTTCCTATTTGGTCGGAGCGATGATACCATAAAGGTAGCCGGCAAGAGGACCGGACCGGCCGAGATAGAGGCGGCGCTGATAGAACACAATGCAGTGGCCGAGGCCGCGGCCATCGGCGTACCGCACGACATCAAGGGCGAGACCGTGGTTTGTTTTGTGGTGTTGAATCCGGGCGTAGTGCCTTCAGAAGCGCTCCGGGAGGAACTTAAGGCGCAAGTTGTAAAGCATCTCGGGAAAACCCTCAAGCCCGAGGCATTGAAATTTATCAGGGCGCTGCCCAAGACGCGCTCTGCTAAAATCGTCCGGGGCGTGATTAAACGCAAATACCTGGGCGAACCGCTGGGCGATATCTCCTCTGTGGAAAACCAGGATACCATTGAAGAGGTCAGCCGGGCTATTTAATAATTATGGAACCTGACAGTAATGGCAGTATTCTCAGCAGCAGTGTGTTGGTCTTAAACAAATTCTACACGGCCTTGCGGGTGATTTCCGCCCGGCGCGCCTTTGTCTTCCTGGCCAAGGATTTTGCCGAGGTCATCCATAAGAACAACGGCCGGTTTGAGAATTACCGGTTTGACCACTGGATTGAGGAATCCCGCACCAACGGCCGGGAATTTACGGATTATATCCATACGCCGAGCGTGCAGATAATGGTGCCGCGGGTGATACGGCTCCTGGAATACGGGAAACTGCCGCGGCGGGTGCTTAAGTTCAACCGCAAGAATATCATGATGCGCGATAATTACCAGTGTCAGTATTGCGGCAAAAAGCAGGCCTTAAACTCAATGACCATTGACCATGTTGTACCCCGTTCCAGAGGCGGAACGACCGAATGGACCAATGCGGTGACCTGTTGCAGTAAATGCAATACCAAGAAGGGCGGACGTCTGCCCCAAGAGGCTGGGATGAAATTGATTGCCAAGCCGCAGGCGCCTAAATTCAACCAGAGTATTTTCAGGCTGTTCAATGACCGGCGATACGAGCTCTGGAAGGAATTTATTAAGGATTTGTCAGAAATTGGGTAGCCCGGGTTGGGGGAACATCTGGTCGGGCTATACGAAAGGTAAAATATGAAAAATATATTAGTTTATTCTTTGGCGCTGTTGATTGTTTTGGCGGCGGCACTGCGGGGCGGGGCGGAAAATAAAGACGGGCGGGCAGCCGAGTTAATCAAGCGCCTGGATTCCGAAAAGGAATCATTACGGAGTTCCGCGGCCTATGCCCTGGGCGAGATGGGCGCCAAAGAGGCCATTCTGGAATTAAAACGGCTCCTGATAGACAAGGAATGGACCGTGCGCCAAGCCGCGGTTGATGCCTTGAGAAAACTTGAAGCAAATGACCTGGCCGCCGATATAATGCGGCTGTTAAAAGATAAAAGCAGCGATGTGCGCGAGTCAGCGGTGGTGGCGATGGGCGAATTCCGCGCCCGAGAGTCGGTGCCCGCGCTGGTAAAAATCATCAACGATGACGATGATGACATGGTGCGCACAGCGGCCATTTATGCGCTGGGTAAAATGGGCGATAAGGGTGCTATCTCTGATTTGACAGCGCTGGTGAAGAAGAATAACTGGGGTATCCGAGTTTCGGCGGTTTTGGCGCTGGCCGAACTTGATGCGAAGGAATCAATTCCTGATTTGGTAAAAATGCTCAGCGATACGGACAAGGCAATTTGCAGTTATGCGGCGTGTACTCTGGGTTTGCTTGGAGCCAGGGATGAAATGTTGCGTATTAAAGAGGCTGCCAAGGATAAGGATAAGTCCCTGGCGCAGTCAGCGGCTTATGCCTTGATGGAACTCGGCGACAAAGAGTCGATTTCTCTGATGATAAAAGAGGATAGCTGGCGGAATTACGAATTAGTTAAAGATGCGATTGAAAGAGTTGACCCCAAAGAGTCGATTCCTGAATTAGTAAAATTACTGGGAAGCAAGCAGGAGCTAATCCGCGGCTATGCGGCTCTTTTCCTAGGAGAGCTGGGCGCCAAAGAAACAATACCGGAACTGACTAAATTGCTTAAGGATAACGAAAAATATCCGCGTTCGACCGCGGCTATTGCGCTAGCAAAATTAGGACACCGTGAAGTCATTCCGGAACTGGTCAAATTACTCAAACACAAAGACAGGGATCTGAATGTTTCGGCGGCCGTAGCGCTTGGAGAGCTTGACGCCAAGGAGGCCATACCTGACTTAAAGAAGATGCTGAAAGATAATGATGCCTATGTCCGCGGCTGGGTTATTTACCTGCTCGGACGGCTGTGCGGCAGCGAAATGGTTCCGGATCTCAAAAAATGGCTGAATAAAGAAACCGGCTATGTCCGCGGCGTAGTTGTTTCCACTCTGGCTGAGCTTGATGTGAAAGAATCGGCGCCTGATATAATTAAATTATTAAACGACAAGGATCCCGGGGTTTCCCAGAGAGCTGTTTATGCATTGGGCAAATTAGGAGCTAAAGAATCGATTCCTGAATTGATGAAACAATTCAGTGTGGTTACGATGACCCAGGCGGTTATTATTACCCTGGGGGATTTTGGTGTTAAGGAGATAATTCCGGATTTAAAGAGGATGTTGAAAGAAGGCGATGATAACGAACTGCGCCAGGCCGCGTCATATGCGCTCGGTGAAATGGGGGTAAAAGAGGTTACTCCTGAATTGATGAGATTACTCAAGGACGATAAGTGGTTGGTGCGCCGGCTGGTTATAAATTCACTGGGCGGGGCCGGTAACCGTATGCCTTTTGAAGAATCGGTCAGGGCGGTCAGAACGCAGGTTTATGAAGTCCGTAAATCCGCGGCATATGCCCTGGCAAGATTGGGCGACAAGGAGGCCGTGCCGGAATTAATGAAACTTCTTAGATGTGGCAATAAAGAAACCCGCGGCTGGGCGGCGATTGCCTTAATTGAGTTGGGCGAGAAGGACAAGGTGCCAATGGATGTAATCAAGGATATAAAGGCCCTTAGTGGTATGACCAATGCTGACATGAAACGGGCCATAAAAGCCCTGAAAGAATTAAGTGTAGCCAAGGATTAATAACGGATAAAGAAAATTATGAATAAGATGGACTTAACAAGAGATGTTTGTATTGAATGATCATACAGAAGGGGTGCGATAATTTATGGGATTAAGGGGAGATTTATCCACGCTGGCATTAACCGAGGTTTTTCAGTTAATTACTTCTTCAGGCAAGGAAGGTACTTTGGTTGTCTATGACGAGAAAAGCCGTAAGGAGATATATTTTGCCAAGGACGGTATCAGGCTGTTATCAACCGGCGAACGAAAGGGGATGCCCTTAGGCGAGTTACTGGTTAAAAAAAAGATTATCACGCCAACCCAGCTTTCCCAGGCATTGACCACCCAGAAAACAACCGAGATTAAACTCGGCGAGGTGCTTTGCCATCTTGGTTATATCAAGCAGGACGAGCTTGAAAGGATTGTGCATGGTCAGATTGAAAATGAAATCTATGATATTTTCAGATGGTCGAGTGCTAAGTTTGAGTTTATCGAAGGCCCGCCGCCTACAGAGCCGCTGATGTCCGACCAAAATCCTGTTTCCATCCTGACACTGGATGTTAATTCCCTGATTGCTAAAATCAACAAGCGTAATCAGGATTGGGAAAACGTAAAGGATTTATTTAACAATCCGAACTCCATATTTAAATTAACAGAGGATTATGAAGACAAACTGGCGGAGATTCACCTGACCGAGGATGAGAGGTTGGTTTTCCGCGTGGTGAGCGGGTTTAAGACATTACACGACATCGTGGATGAGTCACCACTGGATGCTTTCGAGACCTATAAGGCGGTTCACGGTCTCAAAGAGCGCCAGATTATCAAGGAGATCGGTCCCGAAGAAATCAAGAACTATGCCAAGCAGCTTCTTAAAGAGAAGAAGTTTGAGCAGGCGTTATTTTTCTGCCAGCAAGCGCAGAAGATTAGTCCTTCTGACTGGGTGGTGTTGGAAAATATAGCCGAGATACTGGAGAAGTTGGAACGTCCGACAGAAGCCGGACAGAAATATAAGGAATTAGCCAAACTGCTCGCCGATAAGAATGATATGAACCTGGCCGCGGTGGCTTATAAGAAGGCTCTGGTATACCTGCCGGCAGATGAGGATGTTTACACTCAATTATTTAATTTATGGGTGTTACAAGGCCAGGCATCCGAGGCAGCCGCTGTTGGCAAGGAATTAATAAAAATACATGCCAAATCCAAAAAGATGGGTGATATCCTGTCGCTTTCCCAGAAGATAGCCGGATTGACCAAGGCAGATATTGACTTGAGGGCATATATGGCGGCGGCTTATTTCCAGATGGGCGAGTATAATAAATCCAAGGAGGAAATTGACCAGGCCATAAAAGAAGTGCCTTCCCAGAAAACAAATTTGCTTATCAAGGCGTATGAGAAAATTTTGAGCGTTGAACCGCGGCATTCTGATGCCCGCTATCGGTTGGATGCGCTGCGTAAAATACAATTGGAACAGAGCAGAAAGCGTAAACGATTAATCATTATATCGTCGGTATTTTTAGGGGTTATTCTGGTGGGCGGCATTTTCTCATTGAGAGATTATTTGGCGTATAAGGAATTCTTGCTGGTTAAAAAGGAGGCGGATGAAGTCAAGGCGAAAGGCGAATATGAATCGGCGCTTATTAGATACCGTTCTTTCCCGCATTCTTTTACCATATATACTAAATCAGCGGTACAGAAGGAGATCAACGAGATATTGCTTCTGACACGCAATAAAGAAGATAAAATTACAGCTACTATAGATGCGGGATTGATTCATCTTAGGGAGCTTTATCAGGGCGGCCAGGCAGTGAAGGACAAGAACAATAATTTTGACGAGGCTCTAAAGATCATGAAGGATGTGGAATCCCAGACGATTGAAGTCATGAAAGGCATTAGTAAGAAAGTTTCCTCAATGGGTGGCAGTTCGGATATTGCAGAAAAACAGATTAAAAACTATGAGGAATTCCTGGAAGCAGTCAAAAGAAATATTAACGATACTGAAAAATATCTTAAGCAGGCGAACGATTTATACGCCACAATTCAAGAATTGGATAAGACGGGCCGGTTGGATGAGGCTGCCAAAGCCATCAGGCAGTTGCTTAATAGTTATCCCGGTTCCGGTATTGCCAAATCCGCCCGGGTTCCGGTAAAAATAGAATCCACTCCCTCTGATGCTGAAGTGGCTCTTAACGGCGCCCGGCAGGGCAGAACTCCCTTAAAGATTTACCTGCCGGTCAAGGAGGCGGTTACGATAACGGTATTCAAAAGGGGGTTTGGTAGATATTCCAAAGAAGTTAAATCATATGAGCAATCTTATATGATGATAGCGTTGGAGAAAGCGGCTAAATGGGCTGTGGATACAGGCGCACAACTGGAGACGAGCCCACTTTTAGTCGGCGACACGATTTTCATAACCACCAGAGACGGACACCTCAAGGCGATTGATGAAGAAACCGGTAAGATAAAATGGTCTTTTAGGACGGATAATCCCACCGAGATATACTCGTCACCTATGATAAATAACAGCCAAATTATATTCGGCGCCAACGATAATAGCTTCTATGCGGTGCGCTCAAATGCCGCTGTTAAGATTTACCAGGTGAAAACAAACGGCCCCATCAGGGCTTCCGCTTTCTTTTCTCCCGATGGCAATGTGACCCTTATCGGTAGCGCGGATAAAAACCTTTACGCGATTGGCGGAAACGGCGCGGTTATTTGGAAATATAATGCCAATGCCAAAATAGTAAATGCCGGGATTGTGGATAAGCAGATTGTTTACATCACTTCTGAAGATGGCATGCTTCACGCTATAAATCTGGTTAACGGCGAGAAACTCTGGAATTTATCACTGGGCGGAAAGCTGACTTCGCCGGTCATTAATGAGAATATGCTTTATGTCGGCGGGACTAATAATGCTGTTTATGCCGTTAACCTCTTGACCCGTAAGGTTCACTGGTCTTACCGTATGAAGCAGGAAGTAGTTGCATCATTGAATATAAACGGTAATATTCTTTTTGTTCCCTGCTGTGATGGCACGCTATATGCTCTTGACACAATCTTCCAGAAGCCGGTCTGGCAGTTTGAGACCAAGGCATCTTTAATCGGTGGTGTGGCAATATCCCGGAAGGATGGGATGATGTATTTTGGGAGCGAGGATTCTTATCTTTATGCGATAACGCTTAACGAGGGCCGAGAAGTGTGGAAATACAAAACAAAGAGCAAGGTTCGTTCCACTCCGGCTATTGGCGATAGTATAATTTATGTGGCCAATGACAACGGTTACCTGTCTGCGGTGGAAAAATAGATAAATATTCATTATTCTTGACTCTTAATACGGCTGAAATTATAAAGGTATAAATAACCGTTTAACGAAAGGAGAAAATATGAGGAAACTGAAAGGGAATTGGACTGATATATTTAACGGCTTCTCAGTGGCGTTGGATATCAAGAAGATGTTCGTCGGGTTTATCGGGTTATTTCTGACCATGGTTATTTTGGGGCTTATTCCGGTTCTGGTGGCTGGGTATATTAATCCGTCGATTAAAGACATAAGCGATCCTTGCGAGCTTCATCAGCGCGCAAAAGAAACCATCATGGCCGGAACGCCCTGGAAAGTATATCTTTTCATCGCAGGGATATATCTGCTTATGATTCTGGTCTGGTCTTATCTGGGCGGTATTATCAGCCGGATTGCCGCAGTGAATATCACCAAGGATGAAGGACTCGACTTAAAGAAGGCAATTAGTTTTGTTAACAAGAAGTATATCTCCCTGTTCTCGCCGTTTATCCTGTCCATTCTTGGGTTTTTATTTTTCCTGGTTTGCAACCTGCTGGGCGGATTAGTCGGACGGATTCCCTTTGTCGGCGAATTATTGGTGGCTTTGTTGCTGCCGCTGGCCATAATCTCCGGCTTTATTATGGTCTTTATCTTTATCGGTTATGCCTTCAGCGCCAGGTTCTTCATTTCTACCATTGCGGTGGAGTCATCCGATGCCTTTGATGCGGTCAGCCGCAGCTTCCAGTATCTCTATGCCGAGCCTTGGCACTACATCTGGTATGTCCTGGTGGCTAAGGTCTATGGTATAATTACCACCGCTTTTGTCTGGCTTTTCGGCGGAGCGATGATAGCTGTTTCATTAGCCACGGTTAAATTAGGTATGGGAGTGAAATTACAAGATATCCTTGCTATGACCGGGTTACATAATTGCGGGCAGATACCCGCTTCTGCGCCGATTACTTATAACATTGCGGCATATGTTATAATGGTGTGGTTGGTGCTTATCATCGGCATGCTCCTGGCCTATGTCGTCTCATATTGTTTCTCAGCGCATACCATAATATATTTATTGATGCGCAAGAAGGTTGACGATATTGAGATGACCGAGCTCTATGAGGAAGAACCGGCCGGTGATTTGGCCGCGGTTCCGGAAGCGCCTAAGGCGGATAATCCGGCTACCCCGTCATCGACATAGTTTTAATAGTTTACTTTGATAAGGCAGAGCCCTTTGGCTGGCGCCGTTGGGCCTGCCTTTTTTCTTTCCTGCGAGTTAAGAATTTCCCTGATGCTTTCCGGCTTAATCTTTCCCTGGGCGACTAATAGCAATGTCCCGACAATCGTGCGCACCATATTGTATAAAAATCCGTTGCCTTTGATATCCACATAAACGTATTCGTTCTTTTTGACTATTTTAATGGAATATATCTTCCGGATGCAGTTTTCTTTGGCGGATGATTTGCTGGCAAAGGCCCGGAAATCATGCCGGCCGACCAGATAGCGCGCGGCTTTTTTCATTCTGGCCAGAGAGATTCGGTAGGGCGCAAAATAATAGAAATTTCTGTCTAAGACAGACCGGATAAAGGAGTTTAATATGGTATAGCGGTAGTCTTTGCTTTTGGCATCATACATGGAATTGAATGATTTAGGGACTTCTTTTGCCGCGCGTATTGCGATATCATCAGGCAGATTGGAATTGAGCGCTTTGATGAATTGCTGGGGCGTCATTCGCGAGCGGGTGCGGAAATTGGCTGCCTGTCCTTTGGCGTGGACCCCGCTGTCGGTCCGGCTGGCGCCGTAGAGTGTTATCTTATGACCGGTGATTTTGGTTAAGGCTTCGGTAATCACATCCTGAACCGCCTTGGCGTTCTGCTGAATCTGCCAGCCGCAGTAATTCGTGCCGTCGTACTCTATGGCTAATTTTATATTGCGCAGTTCTGCCACGGCTTATTTCTTTTTCTCTAGTTCAGTTACGGTATTTAATAAATCCGGATAGCTCGGCATGGAAGTATACTCCCTGATTATTTCACGTTTTGTTTGGCTGCTGCTTATTCCGCTGGCGACTCTGGTTAATCTGAATGTCTCTTTATTTTCTTTAGTAGGCCGTTTAGTATTTCCGTAAATTTCATAAATATAAGATGGATTTTTATCGACCCCTTCCTGATAGACTTCAAAATAATAATCCGCATAACGGAATCTAGACTCATTAGAATGGGGAAAAGGTGTAATGCGTTCTTTAACGATAATCACTTTTGGTTTTATATTAATAATGTCAAGTACGATTAGTTCTAAATAGCCGAAGTTAAGGCCTTGGTCAAATCTCTTAAGGTAAATTTCTTTAATCTGGGCTCTTAATTCTTCTCCTTTTTTATAATCCTGCTTAGCGTGGTAACACTGAATCAGTGGTTCATAGGCGCGCCAGAAAGCCACATCAGATTTGAGGATGTTTTCCAATTCCTTAATGGCGTTGTCAAACATACCTCTGCTCTTATAGATAAGCGCCTTGCCCAGCGTGGCATCAAGGTAGTCCTTGTTGTTCTGTAATATCTTGTCCCAGATTTTCAGCGCCTCGGTGATATTGTCAGTTTCGTAATGCACCAGAGCTGTCTGATGTAGGACATCCAATGATTCGGGTCTGAGTTTTGCTGCCATATCCAGGTATTGGAGCGCCTCCTTATATTTTTTGCTATCCAGGTAGAACTGCCCGAATCCGAAATAGACCCAGAAACGCAGTTCTTGATTAGGCGTTTTGGACTCCAGCTCCAGCGCCCGCTTAAATGCGTTCTCTAATTCCTTGTCTTCCGCCAGGCGTCCGTAGAGATAATAATAGAGCGGATTCTGCGGTTCGGCGTTCATTTTCAGCAAGTATTCTTCTTTCAGGTCATTCAAGCCACCCCACTGGCGCATAAAATTCTGATAAGCCCGGTGAGTTTCTATATCATTGGGATTACTCGCTATCTTCTGGCGGTATTCGGCTATCTTTTTTTGGTTAGTTTCCTGCTGCGGTGTTAAGCTGGTTTTATCCGGCTCATTGGCGGTCTGGGCATAAAGACCGGACGTGATTGTTATCAGGACTAATATAATGCCAATATTCTTTAACATAGTTAGCCTCTTTTTATTTCCATCCCATTATCTGATGCATCTGCGGGATGATTCTAACATCGGACAGCTCCTTAGTAAATATATTGTGTATCCTAATAATCCGGTTCAGTACCGGGGTTTTTACGCCCCAGCGGACTGCGGAAACCGGCTGGAGCACCACCGGAATGTGTTTATTGATGCCGGCAATAATCCTTAGCGCCTTCTGATATTCAGCCAGGGGGGTGGTGTGATTCATTATAATTTTTATATAGGTCTCTGTTTTCTTACTATCTGCCAGGGTCAGAAATCTTTTAGTCGATTCCCATAGTTTGTTATTGCTTTTGGCATCAGACGGCATCTTGATATCCATGGATATAATATCTATCAGGTCTATTACTTGTTTCAGTTGTTCAGGCAGGGTGCCGTTAGTTTCAAGCAATATGGGTATCTTTAGCCGCCTCAGGTAGCGCAGAAACACCTTTAGGAATGCGGCATGCAATAACGGTTCTCCGCCGGTCAGGGCAATGGCGTGGTAATGCGGGAATAGGGCGGTCAGCCGTTTTATGGTGTGTAACAGATAACCGTTCTCCATCGGATTGCGGCATGTATGCGAGATTTTGCCAAAAGGCGCGGTTTCTATCCGGCAATGTTTGGGTATGACCAATCCTTCAGGGGTATCGCAGTAAGAGCATCGCAGGTTACAGCCGGCAAGGCGGATAAAAAGATGAGGCCGGCCGACATATAATCCCTCGCCCTGGATGGAAGAAAATACAGAAACGACAGGGGCGTTAGCCATAGGGGTGTATTATATTAGAATCCGTCTTGCAGTTCAAATAATAAGGGGCGCTCCGATATTAACCGGAACGCCCCTTTATCCGTTAAAGAACCGATGTTAGTTCTTGGACTTGTCCGTGTTCTCTTTATTTTCCTTGTTGGTATCGCCCTGGCCCTTGCCCTGTCCAGCGCTGTCGCGGCCTTCGCCTTTGCCGCCGTCTCTGACGCCGTTATTATCATTGTCCTTGGGAACGGTTCCGGTTACATCCATACTACCCTGGGACGTATTGGGCTTGCGGTTCTTACCTTCATTCCTTAGTTTCGGGTTGCAAATCGGGCAGGTTCTGGGATTATGCGGCGGTCTCAGGCGGGCATCTTTATCGTTACCCTGTCCGGAATTACCGTCACCGGGCCGGTCTACCTTGCCGCTATTGGCATCATCGCGGTTGTCGCCTCTGCGTTTGTTGTCAGATGAGCCGGAACTGCCTCCCTGCGGTTGTTTGGGCTGTGTTTTCGGCCTGTCGACGCCTTCTCTCTTGGGCGGCAGTTTTCTGTCGTTACCCTGTCCGGAATTGCCGTCACCGGGCCGGTCTATCTTGCCGCTCGTGGAATCGTCGCGGTTGTCTCCGGCGCCCCATTTACGCTTGGGCGGAAATTTATTATCGCGCCTGTCCTCGCGGCGGTCACGGACATCCTCGCGTTTGTCTTTGGCGTCCTCACGTCTGTCCTTGACATCTTCGCGATTGTCGCGCCTGTCTTCTTTTCTATCCCAGGCATCTTCTTTTTTATCGCGTCGGTCTTCGGCCCTATCCCATTTGCCGCCATCTGTTTTGCTGTCACGTTTATCTTCTGCTCTGTCGCGTTTGTCCTCGCGGCGGTCTTTGATATCCTCGCGTTGATCGCGTTTGTCTTCGCGTTTGTCTTTGATATCCTCGCGGTTATTGCGCTGGTCTTCTTTCCGGTCCCGGACATCCTCGCGCCGGTCCGCGCCCCATTTACGCCTTAAGGAAGAATTATCCTTCCTGTTTTCATCGCCTTGACCTTTGCCCTGGCCTATGCCATTGCGTCCTTCGCCCTGGCCGCGGTCCCGGACTCCGGAGTTATCATTATCTTTGGGATTGGTAGTCTGCGGAGGTTGTCGCTTGGGCGATTCTTTCTTGGGCGGCAGATGCCGCTTGCAAAGTGGGCAGGTCCTGGGGTCATGCTTGGGTGGTTTTACCCCGGGTTTTTTATCATCGCCCTGTCCGGAATTGCCGTCGCCCGGTCGGTCAACCTTACCGCTCTTGGCGTCATCGCGGTTATCGCCTTTACGGTCGTTGGCTGATGGTGCATTCTTGTTGGGAGTGTTTTTATTGCCGGCCTTGGGTCCGTTGTTGTTTCCGCCGGCCTTGGCCGGCGCCCTGCCAGGTTCAGCGTACAACGAGGCAACTAAACTGACTAACAGCATTACTGCCAGCAGATAGCCCATTCCCTTTCTTATGTTCTGCCACATATCCCTGCTCCTTTCGTTAGAGTCCGTTGGACCCCGAAAGCATTCGGGGAACTTACGGACTCTTACGTCCCGCCGTATGGCGGGACATCTTGATTATTATTTATTATTTCCTCCTGCCTTTGGCGGAGGGTTAGTTTTGTTTGGTTGGTGCCTTTTCTGGCCTTGCTTGGGAGCGCTATTATTATCGCCGCCTTGCTTGTTGTTATCCGGTCTCTTGGCATTATCAGGGTTTTTCTTTCTTTGTTCATCGCAGAGCTTCTTCAGCTGTTCCCGTCTCTGTTCGGGCGGAAGCTTCTTGAGTTCCTCAACCTTATCCGGTCCCAGTTTCTTCTTGAGGTCTTCCTCCAGTAGTTTCTTGATTTCCTTACGGCGTTCCTCGGGCGGAAGGTTCTTCAGCTCTTTCCTCTTTTCCTCGGGCAGTTGCTTGACCGCATCGATGGTATGCTGGACCATTTGGCGTTTGGCCGGGGTCATGTTCTGGATTTTGTGCATCAGTTCCTTGCGTTTTTCCGGGTCCATATTCTGGAGCCGTTCCTTAAGCGCCTGGCGTTTCTCCGGCGGCATCTGCTGGAGTTGCTTATGGGCCTGCTGGAGACGTTCCTTTTCCTCCGGGGTCATCTTCTGGAACTTTCTGAAGGCCGCCTTGGTTTTCTCCTTCTGCTCCGGAGACATCTTCTGCCACTGTTCCTTCCGGCGTTCCATCATCATCTTGCGGAAACGAGGTTTTTCATCGGATGATTTACCGTTGTCTTTATTATCCGTTTTATCTTTGGCGTTGTCGTCTTTGGTATTATCCTGAGAAACGGACGGCGTATTATTTCCCTGATCCTTAGCCGGCTGGTTATTCTCTTGTGCAGAAGAAATCAAAGCGCTTGCTGTAAAGAGTAGCGCCGCACACGCCATCATCAATAATCCGTGCAATCTGAGGAATCTGTGTTTCATAATTATTCTCCGTTCAGGTCCGCATCCATAATCTCGGGCATTGCCTCAACCAGTTCATAATCCTGGACGATATCCGCCACTTGGGCGGTTTCCATGTCCTCTAAGAGTTCGATATTGGCGATTATCTCGGTATCTGAGCCGTTAAATGGGTTGACCAGCCAGACTAGGGCGGCCACCATAACCACGGCCGCCGAGGCCAGCAATCCGACCCGGCGCCAGCCCAGATGGAACCTATAGGCGCGTTCTAATTTATCTATCTTTTGGTTAAGCCCGGCCTGGAGATTGCCGGTTGCCGGCGCAACCTGATAGGCATCCAGCAGGGTATCCAATTGCTCCAACGCCTTTAACTCGCTTTGGCAGGCGGGGCAGGCACCCAGATGCGACGCTATCAGGGCCTTTAATTCCGGTGCCGTCTCGTCCCGGCGGTAGGCCTCTAACTCATTAATAACCTCATTACACTTAATCATATTAGCGCTCTCTTTCTGACGATGGTATAAACACACCGGGGTGTGAAAAGTTACGGTGAAAATAAATAAATTAATTACAGGCCCATGCCCTGGGTAATCTTGAATTCGGAGAAATCCTTATTGCCGAAGCGGTTCAGAGTCAATTTGTCTATAATAATAGAAGGCGGTTTATTTAGGGCTATCTCAGCCACAAGCTTGCCCAGCATCCCGGCTCGCATAAAGCCATAGCCGTTATCGCCGGTAGCCAGGATAAAATTGGGTATCTCAGGCATCCGGCCGATAATCGGCATCCGGTCCGGCGTGGCCGTGACTAACCCGGCCCAGCTGTTGGCCACGCCCGCATCGGCCATCCCGGGTATCAGGTATGAAATCTTCTGGGCAATCTCTTCCAGGAATGCGTTGTCAGCCTTCTGCCGGAACTGGTCCGGATTCTCCTCGGTTTCGGTGGTGCCGTCGCCGGCCAGGAGCAGTCCGCCGGTCTCAGAGTGGAAATAGACATTCCGGTTAATATCATAGACCGCCGTGATGTTCTGAGGCAGGGGATGCGAGGGTTTCAATACCGCAATCTGGGTCCGGTATGGCTTTAAAGGCAGTTTCAGGCCCAGCAGTTCGCCCACCTTCTTGGCCCAGCATCCGGCCGCATTAATGAGCAGGGGAGTGGAGAATGTTCCCTCGCTTGATGTGACTTCAAAAATATCGCCAGTTCTGCGGAGGCCCGTAACCGGCGCCATTTCGTATAGCTTGGCGCCGTTTCGGCGTGCTTCCTTGGCAAAGCCGTTGACAATCTGGAATGGGTCGAGATAGCCGTCCTCCGGTGTGTATAGTCCGGCCGGAAAATCATCCAGATGCATCCAGTGCCCGAGATGTTTGCGGATGCCGGCCCGGTCCAGCCAGTCGGATTTGATATTATATTTATTTAACAGTGTCTGCGAGTCCCTGAGATATTGTTCCTCCTGAGCAGTGGTGGCCAGATAAATCAGGCCGCTCTGGTGGAATTTGATATCCTTATTGCGTTTGATAAGTTCCCGGTAGATATCCAGAGAGCCCTGAACCAGCTGGACGTCAATCTCATTGGCCCACTGGAGTATGGTCAATCCGGCCGCCTTGCCGGATGAGCCGCTGCCCAGCAGGTTCTTTTCCAGCAGGACGATATTTCTGGCTCCGGCCTGTGAGAGGTGGTAGGCGATGCTGGCGCCGATTACCCCTCCGCCGATGATAACAATATCTGCTGTCTTGCTCATAGTTAGGAGAATTTATATTATTATAATTGATTTTACAATAATATCATGATAAGTAATTTCGTAAGCGGATTAAGCGGATTTGGCAGATTGAGCGGATAATCTGCGGAATCTGTGCAATCTGTGGTTAGAAAGGTATTTTATGTCAGATTTGATATGGTTAAACGGCGAATACATCAAGCGCAACGAGGCCAGGATAAGTTTATACGAAAGCGGACTGCTTTACGGCTACGGGGTTTTTGAGACCATCATGATAAACAAGGGCCGGGGCTTCCAGTTGACGGCCCATTACGACCGGCTCAAGACCTCGGCCAAGCATATCCGGATGCCGGTCCATATCAGCCAGAAATCGCTGGATAAGGTTATCAGTCGGCTGGCCCAGATAAACAGCATTGAAAAGGGCTATGTCCGGATGGTCGTTTCGTCTTCTGAAGAGCCGATGAAGTCAATGAGGTTCTCATCGTCAGCCGAAGAGCCGAAAAAGGGATTGGATGAGACCGGAGAATATCAGACCTCCTCGATGATACTGGTCGAGACCGGTCCGATATCGCCGGACTATGAGAAATTCCGCTCCTCCGGCGTGAATGTCATTCTCTATCCGTCCCGGCGGAGCGCGGACACGGCTTACTATCGCCACAAGACCCTGGCTTATATGGAAAACCTGATAACCCGGCGCTGGGCATTCAAGAACAAGGCCCTGGAGGCGATTTTCGCCAATACCAACGACAATATAATGGAAGGCACGCGCAGTTCGTTCTTCATCGTCAAGGACCGCAAGGTTTTTACGCCGTCCATCGAATCCAATATTCTGGCCGGGGTGACCCGGGACGTGGTCATGGGCCTGTGCACCAAGAATGCCATCAAGGTCCGGGAAAAACTTATGACCAAGGAAGACATCTTCACCGCGGACGAGGCATTCCTGACCAGCACCCTGATGGAGATCATGCCGATCATCGCTTGCAAGGTCGAGAACAAGAATGGCGAGATAGACACCAAGGTGATAAAGGGCGGCCAGGTCGGCCCGGTCACCCGGGTGCTCCAGACCAGTTTCCGTGATTTGCTGGAGATGGCGTAATTATATTATTAAGATTGGAAAAGACCTGATGCCGAATAATGAAACGGACCCCGGACGCTCAAAACTATCCCGGCTGGCGGACATCCTGCTGAAAATCGCCGCTTTCTTTATCATCCTGGAACCTATCTGGATGCTATTGCCCTTTGCCGGGTTCCTTTACGGCTCGGTCATGCACATCCAGATGCTCAGCAGTAATCCCAAGCTATCCTGGCTGGTCTATTTCGTCCTGCCCACCCATACGCTCTTCCCGGTCGGCATAATTTTGGTAGTAGTCGGCTTTATGATTTTCCTTATCGGCGCTTCCCAGATATACTACGCCAAACTCTTCAAAAAAGGCATGGTCACCAAAGGCATCTACCGGTTCTTCCGCCATCCGCAATATGTATCGCTGTCGATTTTCTGCATTGGCATCATCCTGACCTGGGGCCGGTTCATCACCTACATCGCCTTCTTTGTCATGCTCTGGCTCTATTATTATTTATCCAAGAGCGAGGAGCGCCAGTGCCAGGCCGCCTTCGGCGCCGAATATGACGCCTACAAGAAAACGGTCTGGTTCCTGTTCCCCGGAGAGGGGCTTCTGTTTAAGCTCTGGGCTGGCGTGCCGAAACCGAAACTGCCCAAATCGGCCGCAATTGCTGTCTCAGGCATCCTGGTTATAAGTTTTGCCATAGCCAGCGGTTTCTTTATCCAATGGGTTCGGGCTGAAACCCGGCAGACCATTCCCTGCATCCAGGCCAAGAAAACATTCACCGGAAGCTCAGCCGAGGTTGACCTGATTATGGTCAAGGGACCGGCTATGCAGGCCGCGCCTTTTGAAGCCGGGCGGACCGAGTTTATGGACAAGCAATTCCAGGCGCTGATGGCCTCGGCCAAGATAAATAAACTGCTCGGTTATCTCGGCCTGGGCGAAAAAGATACTGTTCTGGTCTTCCTGACTCCGGGAAAAAATTGGCACGACCAGATGGGCCGGCACGACTCCAATAAAGTTGATTTATTTATTCTTGTCCTGAATACCCCGGTCAAATACAATGGCGCTAATTTCAGTCAATTCCGGCGCGCTTGGGCCATCCGCAAGGCCGTATTCGTGGACGATTTCTCATATCAGGCGTTCAAGGAAGGCAAAGACCCGGCCCAGGGTGAGATGACCATTCCGGGACCGCCGCGGGGTGAATTTCCTGAATTCCTGCGCGTCAAGTTTGAGGAGCGGGTCGATTTCTTCCTGAGCGGGCTGTAAATCCTAACGTCAATACACCCACACACCAATGTATTGGTGTGCAGGGTACATTGGTGTGCGGGATAAAAGAGAATTGAAGACGGCGTTCCCCGAAATTCAAAAATCAATTTGGCTTGACAAACCGTCATTTGTTATGTATGAGAACAATTGAATGAAACGCCAGAAATTACTTGTAGTAACCCCGCCGAGGCGGGCGAATCTATCCGATTATCTTAACCAAATCAAAGCAGCTCTGGACCAGCAGGACTATAACAAGGCAAAACGATTAGGTGGGATTGCATCAAAGAAACTTGCTTCTTTAGAGCATTCTCCGCTTGAGGAATATTTATTATACAGCAGATTGGGACATTCTCATTATTTACTGGCGCAGTATTCTTTTGCTTTGGATGCTTTTTATAAAGCATTTCTGATAGCCCAAAAGAATTCTTTGCATCCGGCATACCAAAATTATATTTCAGCCCAAATGGGAGATATTCTTCGTTTAATTGGAAATATCAGCCAGGCATTACGGCAGTTCGAAAAAGTAGGGCAGTACTACAAGCAGTATGGCGATGGTGTTTCGCCTATGAATAAGCAGTTGTATGGCGGCTATTTACTCAGCCTGGTGGGTTGTTATTTGCATCAAGGCAAACCCGATAAAGCAAAGAATATTATAACCATTAGTGAAGCAGATGATAGCTTATCACAAACCCAGATGTTTTTAATGGATTATAATCACTTTAAAGGAGAGTATCTGATATTGGTGGAAGAATACAATGATTCCAGGGAAACGTTTCTAAAATGCATAGAAATATGTAAACAAAACAACGACCAATGCGGTTGGTTACAAGCATCGATACACCTCGCCCAAATTGACCTTATAGAAGAAAAAATAAGTAACGCTATTAAATTATTGAACATAATTCTAAAATCTGCCCGGCAATTAAAACTTAATGACCTCATTTGTGAATCAGGACTTCTTTTGAGCAAGTGTTATTTGCTTAAAGGTCTGCCTGATAAAGCTATTGCTATGGAGCAACGGATTAAACCCATTCTCTCAAAATTAGATACGGCCTGGCTCTATGAAAAGACCCGTGAGTTTGAGAAACTCTATCGCCAGTTGTCCTCCACAGGCGGATCCCGCTTAGCGGGACAATCATCTCCAAAACCCCTGCCTGTCCCGGCTGCACCTGCGATTCTGGTCAAGACATTGAATCACCGCTACGAAACTTCGCCGTATAAAGAGATGGTCATTGGCAGTTCCGAGTTAATGCGCGAGGTATTTCAGTTAATAGAGAAGATTGCGCCATCGGATTTGCCGATTCTAATCCAGGGCGAAACCGGCACCGGCAAGGAACTGATTACCCGGGCGATTCACGCCAAGAGCCAACGGGCCGAAAAGGTCTTCCTAGCATTTAATTGCGGGGCGATACCGGAGTCGCTCATGGAAAGCGCGCTTTTCGGCCATACCAGAGGCGCCTTTACCGGCGCCACTGAAGACAAGAAGGGATATATTGAACTTGCCTCGGGCGGAACGCTTTTTATAGACGAGGTTGGTAATATGTCCGTTGGGATGCAGCAGAAACTCCTGCGCGTCCTGGAGGAGAATCTGGTCTGGCGTATCGGCGCGCAGAAACAGGTATCTGTTAACACTCGGTTCATCTTTGCCAGCAATCAGAATGTCGAGCAGTTAGTTCAGCGGAAACTTTTCCGCGAAGACTTGTTTTATCGTATCAATACTATTGTGCTCAACCTACCGTCTTTGAAAGAACGCCAAGACGATATTCCGTTATTGATAGAACACTTCCTTAAGAAATATGCCACTGGAATGCAGAATGTAGAATTGGGAGTGGGGAATGAAAAATTCCGCATTCCGGATTCCACACTCCGCATTCTGATGGACTATTCCTGGCCCGGCAATATCCGCGAACTGGAAAACGAAATTCAGAGAATCTGCGTCCTGCACCCTGAAGCAAAGATTATCACTGAGCTGATGCTTTCTGAATCAATTCGTACTTGTATGTCTACATCTCTATCTATAGCTAAGGATATATTGACTCTTAAAGAAATAGAACAAAATAGTATTGTGGAAGCGCTTAAAAGATGTAACGGTAATATGACTAAAACAGCCGGGCAACTTGGACTTACCCGGGCCGGTCTTTACAGAAAAATGAAACGGCTTGGAATAAAACCGTCCCTTGTTACCATATCGTAACATAGCGTATATTTTATATACACCATCTTAATAAATGGCAATTAGCATACGGCATACCTTTGTCGTAACCGCATTATTTATAATGTGTTAATACAAAATTAATCTCCCCGTATTATTTTACTAAATCTGGCACGCTATTTGCTTATATAAGAGTAAACTGATTAAGCAGATACAGTGGAGTAAACAGATTTCCGTTAAATCAGTCATATTTGCTGAATTAGCTTACTAAATTTAGGATGTTTTTATGAGTAAATTAGCCGCTATGCAAAGCAGATGCCCGCCTTTGAGTGAAAATGATGTCCTTAATCTCCGGGGCCAACCGGCATGCAAATCCAAACTATTGAAAGATGAGGAATGGGTCTATTATTCTTTACCTAACTATACCGAGGAGCATTATTTCTTCCGAAACGGACGTTTGGTGAGATGGAAGGAGATAAGGATATGACAAAAAAATGGATGGCGGCTCATCTCAGCAAAGGCGTAATAATTTTTATTACCTTAACCTTACTCCTGATAACCACCAGTTGTTTTAACCGCAAGAAATCAGCCCCACAATCCGGCAGCAGCGCACTGCCCGACGCTTTCCAGACCATACTGCCGGCCGACGGTGCTATCAATGTGGATGTCTTCTCCGCGCCAGTGCCGGTGGCTTGGAACGGCTCAAGCAATGCCACCAGTTATATCCTGGAAGTAGCCAAGGAAGACGATTTCGCGCCGGTTAATATGCTTTATTCTGCCACCTTAGGTCCAAATACTACCAATCACTCCGTGACCTACGGCTTGTTATCGGGCGGGGTTTGGTATTACTGGCGGGTCACGGCTGTCAATGCCAACGGCACGACAGTTTCATCGGATGCGCCATCGTGTTTCTATACCTCATCAGGCGGCATTATTCCCGGCGCATTCAACTTAGCCGCGCCCATTGATAATGATTCCGGGCTGGTCCTGACCCCTGAACTAGACTGGACCAATGCACCCAAGGAAAGCAAATACATCGTCTATCTGGATAACGACTCCAATTTCTCCTCGCCGATTTATACGGACACGACCAGGCCCGGCGAACTGGGTATCCAGATCCCCATCGGGGCGGGGCTGACCGAGACCTCACGTTATTATTGGAAGGTTGATGCAATTAACTACTTCGGAAACCGGCAATCATCAATTTATTCGTTCGTGACCGGCCCGATAAAGTATTACACTATCACGCCCACTGCCGCGACTATCACAGCCGGTCAGGGCGTGACGATGACCATCACGGCCTATAATTCTAATAATGAGATAGTTTCTTCACATATTCCATTTACGATGACGATGAATTCCGGCACCGGACTTACCTACTATACTGATAATACCTTAAGCACGATAAACAGTACCGGCACATATGCAATGACTAATGGAACGGCAAGGGTTTATCTAAAGATAACCGTAGCCGGATCGATTGCGATTACCGCCACAGACCGGGCCGGACGGACAAAGAGTTGTGATCCAATTACCGTCAATGCTGGACCTGTTATCTTGGTAACCGTTTCCGGTCAATCATCCATCGCATCGGGAGTAGAGTCGTCTTCATATGCTGCGGCTTCCTATGATGCCTATAATAACACGGTTGCCGATACTTATACCTGGTCAAAGGCCAACGGCACCGGTACAGCCACGCAAAACATAGATAAACTCACGGGTATTTTAGCCGGCACAGTTACTATTACAGCGACATCCAATGCAGCGCCTACTATATCAATGGGTAAAACAGTTACCGTTGTTCAGGGGGGGGTCGCTACAATAACTGTTTCAGGCCCAGATCCGATTACCTCAGGTATACAATCTTCGTCATACACTGCGGTTTCCAGAGATTTTAATAACAATATTATCTCAGATACCTATATTTGGTCTAATTCAAATGGTACCGGCACTGCCACCCGTAGTGTGGATAAACTTACCGGCGTTCTGGCCGGAACCGTGACGATTACGGCCACTTCGGTCTCGGCACCAGCTAAATCAGGCGGCAAAATAGTTACAGTAGCCTCCGGAGCTATTACCACAGTAACTGTTTCAGGCTCAGACCCGATAACCTCTGGGATCCAATCTTCCTCGTATACTGCAGTATCACGAGATGCAGCCGGTAACATAGTCGCGGACACCTTTGCTTGGAGTAAAGCCAACGGCACTGGCTCGGCCAACCTGGTTGCGGATAGATTGACCGGTGTAATATCCGGCACAGTCACCATCACCGCCACCTCGGTTGCTGCCCCAACTAAATCCGGCGGCAAAACGGTTACGGTTATCCCCGGCGCAGTTAACGCCGTCACCGTGGCCGGCCCTGATCCAATTACCTCTGCTGTGGAATCTTCATCATATACCGCGGTTTCTAGAGACATTAATAATAATATTGTCTCAGATGCTTATACCTGGTCACATTCGAACGGCACCGGTACCGCCACCCGTAATGTGGATAAGTTGACCGGTGTAATATCTGGCACAGTCACTATCACCGCCACATCAATGGCTGCTCCGAGTAAATCAGGCGGTAAGCTGGTTCAGATAGTCCCGGGCGTTGTTAACATGGTAACCGTGGCCGGCTCCGACCCGATTACATCCGGTATCCAATCGTTGTCGTACATTGCGGTCTCCAGGGACATCAATAATAACACGGTCTTAGATACCTATACTTGGACAAAAGCAGATGGGAGCGGTACGGCCAACCTTAGCGGAGATAAACTCACGGGTATCTTAGTCGGCACAGTTACCATCACCGCCACCTCAAACTCTGCTCCGGCTAAATCAGGCGGTAAAACAGTTACCGTTGTTCAGGGTAATATAGCCACAGTAACTGTTTCAGGCTCAGACCCGATTACCTCCGGCATCCAATCATCGTCATACACCGCGGTTTCCCGGGACATCAATAATAACCTTGTTTCAGATACCTTCACCTGGAGTAAAGCCAACGGCACCGGCTCGGCCAATCTCAGTGTTGATAAGTTGACCGGGGTAATATCAGGCACAGTAACTATCACCGCCACCTCGGTGGTGGCGCCGGCTAAATCCGGAGGCAAGACTGTTACCGTAATCCCAGGCGCGATTGTCTCAATAACAGTATCCGGAAATGCTAACATTGTCTCAGGACTGGAGTCCAACCCCTACATTGCGTTATCAAAGGATGTTGCAGGGAATATCGCCGCTGACACCTATACCTGGACCAATGCCAACGGCACCGGCACCGCCACCCGCAATGTAGATAAGCTGACTGGGATAACCGTAGGCACGGTCTTCATCACCGCGACCTCAAATGCCGTTCCGACTTTATCCGTTGGCAAAACAATTACCGTTGTTCCGGGCACTGCGGTTGCTACTGTAGAGGTCTTTGGCTCCGATCCGATTACCTCCGGTGTTCAATCCGCATCATATACTGCGGCTTCAAAGGATGCGGCCGGAAATATAATTTCAGACAGTTATACCTGGACTAAGGCGAACGGCACGGGTTCGGCTACGCTCACCGTTGATAAACTGACCGGGGTAATATCCGGCACAGTCACCATCACCGCCACCTCGGTGGCTGCACCAACTAAATCAGGCGGCAAGACCGTTACGGTTATCCCGGGCGCAGTTAACACCGTCACCGTGGCCGGTTCTGACCCGATTACCTCTGGTGTGGAATCTTTATCATACACCGCGGTTTCCAGGGACATTAATAACAATATTACCTCTGATACTTATAACTGGACCAAAGCCAATGGTACCGGCACAGCCGCAATTAATGGCGCTCAACTCACCGGCGCTCTGGCTGGTACGGTTACCATCACCGCCACATCAGTATCTGTTCCAACTAAATCCGGCGGCAAGATGGTTACGGTTATTCCGGGCGCAGTTAACACCGTAATCGTTTCAGGGCAAGACCCGATTGCCTCTGGTGTTGAATCCTCTTCATATAGTGCAGTATCCTATGATGCAGCTGGTAACATTGTTGTAACAGATGCGCATACCTGGTCAGAAGCCAACGGCACCGGTACAGCCACACTTAACAGTGCTAAGCTGACCGGGGTAATATCCGGCACAGTCACCATCACCGCCACCTCGGTGGCTGCTCCGACCAAATCAGGCGGCAAGACGGTTACGGTTATTCCTGGAGCAGTTAATACAGTCACCGTGGCCGGCCCAGACCCGATTACCTCTGGTGTGGAATCTTCATCATACACCGCGGTTTCTAGGGACATCAATAATAATATTGTCTCTGATACTTATAACTGGACCAAAGCCAACAACACCGGCTCGGCTAATCTCAGTGTGGATAAATTAACC